>JXRG01000119.1:0-220 GCA_000831085.1 Streptococcus sp. DBCMS | reverse complement strand
TCGAAACAATGAATTAAAGGGGGTAAAGGCTTTTTTGGTGAAAAAGACACTGATATTCAAAATAAAATTATTAAACTAGAATCTGAAATCGTAGATACGGGATAAGCTCTTATTGACAGACTCGAAACAATGAATTAAAGGGGGTAAAGGCTTTTTTGGTGAAAAAGACACTGATATTCAAAATAAAATTATTAAACTAGAATCTGAAATCGTAGATACG
>JXRG01000118.1:0-223 GCA_000831085.1 Streptococcus sp. DBCMS | reverse complement strand
TGTAGTTTGAAGGAAAATAAGTACAAGTTTATTAGATAAAGTAGCATTTTATAGGATTATCACGAAAAATTCTAATTTTAGAATTAGTACTTTCTATTACAAACTTACAACAACTAGAGAATTGTGTAGTTTGAAGGAAAATAAGTACAAGTTTATTAGATAAAGTAGCATTTTATAGGATTATCACGAAAAATTCTAATTTTAGAATTAGTACTTTCTATTA
>JXRG01000117.1:0-225 GCA_000831085.1 Streptococcus sp. DBCMS | reverse complement strand
CGAGCCAGCGATAAGTTACACTTTCAATCAAGACTGGACCATTGCCACTGCGAACATGGTCCACAGCTTTCTGAAATCCTTCATAGACATCGATGACATATTTACCAGGGTCAGATGATGAGTGACCGAGCCAGCGATAAGTTACACTTTCAATCAAGACTGGACCATTGCCACTGCGAACATGGTCCACAGCTTTCTGAAATCCTTCATAGACATCGATGACAT
>JXRG01000116.1:0-225 GCA_000831085.1 Streptococcus sp. DBCMS | reverse complement strand
ATTCTATCAATTATAACACAGACGAGAAGAAAATAGAAAAAACAAGATGAAAAAGAGAAGTCAATTTTTCACTTGTCTTATGGTCTTAAAAAATAGTTTTTCTGAAGGTTTCTTCTTTTTCCTTCAATTCTATCAATTATAACACAGACGAGAAGAAAATAGAAAAAACAAGATGAAAAAGAGAAGTCAATTTTTCACTTGTCTTATGGTCTTAAAAAATAGTTT
>JXRG01000115.1:0-225 GCA_000831085.1 Streptococcus sp. DBCMS | reverse complement strand
TTTAGAATTTACCTGTTATATTTATCAATAAATAACTATTATGTGAAAAATTATAAATTTTAAAATACTATTCTCTATGAATGTGGTAGAAAATATGATGTAGGAGTTATTTTAATTTTTATACTCTTTAGAATTTACCTGTTATATTTATCAATAAATAACTATTATGTGAAAAATTATAAATTTTAAAATACTATTCTCTATGAATGTGGTAGAAAATATGAT
>JXRG01000114.1:0-226 GCA_000831085.1 Streptococcus sp. DBCMS | reverse complement strand
AGGTTACCGCTTCGTAGAGACTAAGAAACTTCCAAACGGTGACACAGAGCACGTTTATGAGAAGGTTAAGACCAGTCATAAGGATAAGGAAGGCAATGACATTCCAGGTTATCCAACCGAAGACGGCGAACAACCTAAGAAAGATATCCCAGGTTACCGCTTCGTAGAGACTAAGAAACTTCCAAACGGTGACACAGAACATGTCTACGAAAAAGTGAAGACTAGT
>JXRG01000113.1:0-226 GCA_000831085.1 Streptococcus sp. DBCMS | reverse complement strand
TATTAACCATTTACCTATTGTTGGGTGGTTTTTTACTGTTCTTGATTTTTAGACACAACATTTTTAGCTTTTTAGATACCTGAATATTATTCTGCGGTTCTCGTTTTATTAGCTGCTCTAGTAGGTCTATTAACCATTTACCTATTGTTGGGTGGTTTTTTACTGTTCTTGATTTTTAGACACAACATTTTTAGCTTTTTAGATACCTGAATATTATTCTGCGGTT
>JXRG01000112.1:0-226 GCA_000831085.1 Streptococcus sp. DBCMS | reverse complement strand
CCCTGTTAAGAGATTAGTTTGACTTTCCGCCTCTCCTGCCACAGGAGTGCCTCCGTCGTTCATCTCCGTAGCCGTAATATCCGCCTTACTAGACTCAGTTCAACCGCACCGTTACGGACAAGAATTGCCCTGTTAAGAGATTAGTTTGACTTTCCGCCTCTCCTGCCACAGGAGTGCCTCCGTCGTTCATCTCCGTAGCCGTAATATCCGCCTTACTAGACTCAGT
>JXRG01000111.1:0-226 GCA_000831085.1 Streptococcus sp. DBCMS | reverse complement strand
TTGCTGAGGCTGAGGCACTCGTTGATGCTGAAGCGGACGCACTGGTGCTTGCTGAGACTGATGCACTGGTTGACGCTGAAGCCGATGCACTCGTTGATGGTTGATGCCGATTCAGACGCTGAGATACTTGCTGAGGCTGAGGCACTCGTTGATGCTGAAGCGGACGCACTGGTGCTTGCTGAGACTGATGCACTGGTTGACGCTGAAGCCGATGCACTCGTTGATG
>JXRG01000110.1:0-226 GCA_000831085.1 Streptococcus sp. DBCMS | reverse complement strand
TGACATTGAAAATTCTTCTGGAATCTCACCCTGCAAACTCTTACGTTCTTTCCCAAATGGCATATCGTAAAGGTCGTACTTCCAACGGCATGACTGAGATATGGTCAATCATAGACATATCAACGGCTGACATTGAAAATTCTTCTGGAATCTCACCCTGCAAACTCTTACGTTCTTTCCCAAATGGCATATCGTAAAGGTCGTACTTCCAACGGCATGACTGAGA
>JXRG01000011.1:0-61051 GCA_000831085.1 Streptococcus sp. DBCMS | reverse complement strand
GTGTCACAACAGCCTTTAGCTTACCTGTCTTTTCCAAGCAGCTAGATAAGTATGAGCAGCATTAGGCTTGGCTTCTGGATAAATCAGGTACTTCTTATAAAAGTCAAAAAAAATCTTCTGGATAGCGCTCAAACATGGTCCGAGAAACGAGTTGCTCTGCCGTAAAATGACGACCTAACTGATGACTATAAACACCATCTGAACTACGAAAATCTGGGATATTAGACTCTGTTGACACTCCTGCCCCTCCAAAGAAAACAATCCGTTGGCTTTGATCTATCAAGTCTTGTAATTGTTCAATTTTATCCATCACATTTCTCCTTAAGCTGGGTTCTAAAAAAGTTGAAAACCAATAGCTCCAGCAATCTGATTTTCAACTCTTTCTTTATCATTTCTGATATATTTGAGATTAAAGCATTTGAATCAATCTTAGAAATAACCTTATCTCAAAGTAATACGATGTTTACTCTGCAATCAAAGTTTCCAAACCAACCTTCATCATATCGGTGAAGGTATTTTGGCGTTCTTCTGCCGTAGTGTCTTCATCTGGATTGACCAAGCTATCAGAAATGGTCATGATAGCAAGTGCATCAACGTGGTGTTGGGCAGCAAGATAGTAAAGAGCTGCTGCTTCCATTTCCACAGCCTTGACTCCCCATTTACCAAGCTCGATGTTCTTTTCAAAGTAGTTTGAGTAAAAGACATCTGATGACAAGACGTTCCCAACATGGGTTGTCATACCAAGTTCTTTGGCGATATGGTAGGCCTTGTCTAGCAAATCAAAGCTAGCGATTTGTGGGAAATCATACTGTGGCCAGTCATTGCGGATGATGTTTGAGTTGGTTGCAGCTGCTTGCGCCAAAACCAATTCACGGACGTGGACATCCTCGTTTAACGAACCCGCAGTTCCCACACGGATTAATTTCTTCACACCGTAGTCCACAATCAACTCACGCGCATAAATCGAAATGGATGGCATCCCCATCCCAGTTCCCATGACCGATACACGGTGACCCTTGTAAGTACCAGTGTAACCAAACATGTTACGCACTTCGTTAAAACAAACAGCATCTTCAAGGAAGTTCTCCGCAATAAACTTAGCACGAAGAGGATCCCCTGGAAGAAGAATTTTATCAGCAATTTCACCCTGCTGAGCAGCAATATGGATAGACATAGTTAAGATATAAAGGGCGACAGAGAACAAAGTAAAAATAGGAAACTGACGAAGCATCGCAGATGTTAGACAGTTTATCTTTTTTACACAGTTCTCCGCCCGTATTCAGTTCAGTGAATACAAGGAGCCCATCCTTTCGTTAATTTATATTTGATATTTAGAAAGATACCAAACCCGTCAAAAAGCGAAGGGAAAATAGGAGTTGGCTGCAGTGAGCGATGCTCGCTAGACCAACTATCTTTTTCCCACTGCTTTTAGGGTGGGTTCAATTCCTTTCTTTCTTAATTTTGATGATATTGAGAAGACTAGACCGGCTTCAATTCAAAACCGAACCACCCTCTCTATGTTTTTAGAAAAGTTTTCCGCTCGTGTTCAAATCAGAACACACGCTCTACCTTTCTTTATTGTATATTTAGGATAGCGACAGAGAACAAAGGAAAAATAGGAAACTGACGACACATCGCAGATGTTAGACAGTTTATCTTTTTTACACAGTTCTCCGCCCGTATTCAGTTCAGCGAATACAAGGAGCCCATCCTTTCGTTAATTTATATTTGATATTTAGAAAGATACCAAACCAGTCAAAAAGCGAGGGGAAAATAGGAGTTGGGTGCAGTGAGCGATGCTCGCTAGACCAACTGTCTTTTTCCCACTGCTTTTAGGGCGGGTTCAATTCCTTTCTTTCTTAATTTTTATGATATAGAAGAGAACAGTCCGAGTTCAATTCAAACCCGAATTCCCCTTCCTTTCTGAGTTTCTAGAAAAGTTTTCCGCTCGTGTTCAAATCAGAACACACGCTCTACCTTTCTATAATAAGTATTGATTACAATTCAGCAAGAATCGCTTTAAGCAAGCCTTTGAAGTCACCTTTAACACGTTCAGTCACTTCTACAACTTCCTCGTGGTTGAGTTCTTCTTGGAATCCTGCAGCATGGTTCGTAATACATGAAATTCCTAGAACTTTCAAGCCAGAGTGGGCTGCAACAATAACTTCAGGAACTGTAGACATACCGACTGCATCTGCTCCCAATGTCTTATAGGCACGAATTTCTGCAGGTGTTTCATAAGTCGGACCTGTTACACCAATATAGACACCTTCATCAAGCTTGATACCGAGTTTTTTAGCCACTTCATGGGCAGTAGCACGGTATTCTGGTGTGTAGGCTTTAGACATATCTGGGAAACGTGGACCAAAATCATCCAAGTTTTCACCCATCAATGGATTTTGTCCCGTCATGTTGATATGATCTGAGATGGCCATCAAAGTACCAGGACCATAACCAATACCACCAGCTGCATTGGTTACAATAACACCTTCACATCCGAGAACTTTCATCACACGTACTGGGAAAGTCACGACTTCAAGAGGATTTCCTTCGTAGAAATGGAAGCGACCTTGAAGAGCCAAGACTTTTCGACCTGCAAGTTCTCCATATACCAATTTACCAGCGTGTCCGACTACTGTCGAACGACCCCAGTTTGGAATCTCAGCATAGTCTACTACAACTGGATTTTCGATTTCTTCTGCCAATTCTCCAAGTCCTGATCCAAGGATTAAACCGAACTCAGGCGCTTGGATTCCCTTGTCTTTCAGGAAAGCAGCTGTTTCCTTGATCTTATCTAAAAATGTCATTATACATCTCCTTTATTATTTTTTAGCAGTTGACCGATTTTGTCAAAGGTTTTTGCATTGCGAATGGTGATGTTGCGATAAAAAGGCATCTTGAGCAAGTACTTGTGATAGGCAGTTGCATAGTAGGATTCCTCAGAGAATTTCCCCCAGAAAATCCCAAGTTTTCCAAAATGAACCACTTCATCTTTCAGTTCCAAACTGTTCACTTTCTCGATGACTTGATCCACATCCAAGCCCTCCGTGTAGAAGAGGACATCCTTTCGTGCCAAATCTTTGGTCCACCATTCAGGCAGATTTTCAAGTTCCGCTTCAAAGTCCTCAAGACTCAGCAAAGAAAAGCTCTGAATAAATGGATAATGGATTTCAAAGAAAGTCTCTAACTTTTCAACCAAGTGGGCTTTGGCATCTGTCGCAGTAAAGAAAATGTTACCACTGTTGATGTAGGTTTCAACCTTTTCCACTCCCAACTCTGTCAATTCTTGACGAAGTTGCGCCATGACAACCTTATTTTTCCCACCGACATTAATGCCCCTTACCAGTAAAGCATAGCGTTTCATCTTATACCAATTTATCTAAGAAACTTTCCCCAATCATGGCAGTTTCCACACCAAAGTTATCCGCAACTGTTGCTGAGATATCTGCAAAATGTCCAACTGGAATCAAACCGTTTCCTTTAAAGGCAGGGCTGTAAGCTAAAAGTGGAATATATTCACGAGTGTGGTCAGTTCCAGCATAGGTTGGGTCATTTCCGTGGTCCGCAGTAATCAAGAGAAGGTCATCCTCTCTCATAGCTGCGATAATTTCAGGCAAGCGCTCATCAAACTCATGCAAGCAATCACGGTAACCATGAGCATCACGACGGTGGCCATAAAGGGCATCAAAATCAACCAAGTTTGTGAATGAGAATCCTTTTTCAAACTCAGCAAGGCCCATGGTCTTCAACAGTGTATCAATTCCGTGGCTGTTTGATTTGTTGTGGCCCATGTCATGATTGATACCAGAGCCATTAAAGATATCGTTGATTTTTCCAACAGCGTAAGTATCGATACCAACTTCGTTCAATTTATCCAAAACAGTTGGTGCAAATGGAGATACGGCCAAATCACGACGGTTAGATGTACGAGTGAAGTTACCTGGTTCACCTACATATGGACGGGCAATGATACGACCTAGAAGGGCAGGACGCTCAAGGGTAATCGAACGCGCGTATTCACAGATACGGTACAATTCATCCAAAGGAATGATGTCTTCGTGGGCAGCAATCTGCAAAACAGGATCTGCTGAAGTATAGATAATCAACTCCCCAGTTTCCATCTGGCGTGGTCCAAAATCATCGATAACAGCTGTTCCTGAGTACGGTTTGTTGGCTTCACGAATGACCTTGCGTCCTGAAAATTCTTCGATTTTTGTCAAGATTTCTTCTGGGAATCCGTTCCAGAAAGTATCGAAAGGCTCCGTAATGTTGAGTCCCATGATTTCCCAGTGTCCAGTCATGGTATCCTTACCAAGAGATACTTCTTCCAATTTTGTCACATAACCTGTTGGATTGATTTCAGCTGGTACAGTCTTCAGAGGCGTTTCGCGAGGAATATTTCCTAGACCGATTTTAGCCATGTTTGGCACATTCAAACCAACTGTTTTTGAAATGTGTCCCAGTGTGTCAGAAGCTCCATCTGGAACTCCTGCATTGACAAAGTTATTGGCATCTGGTGCAGCACCGATTCCCACGGAATCCAGTACCACCAAGTGAATACGATTAAATTTTGACATAGTCTGTCTCCTTATTATGTTGATTAGTTTGTTTTTGTTGAAGTTAAAATCTGAACACCATCTCGTCCCGCTACGATGACCTTATCCACCATTTGGTTGAACAAGCCATGCTCTACGACACCAACGACATGGTCCAATTCTTGTCCGAAGGCAATTGGATCTTCAATGACATCTATGGCTAGATCAATGATAAAGTTCTGCATATCGGTCACAAAACGTTGGCCGTCTTTTTCACGGAAACTTGGTTTGTAGCTAGCTCGCTCAAACCGACGAAAGACCTGTTCTGCGCCATACTGAACCACTTCTACTGGCAATTTAAAAGCACCTAGTTTCTCTACCAGTTTGCTTTCATCTACCACCCAAATGTATTCTTTTGAGGGCGTTGCCACAACCTTCTCCATCAGAAGGGCACCACCTCCGCCTTTGATTCCGTTAAACTGGCTATCTACTTCATCCGCCCCATCAACCGTCACATCGACAAAGTCTACTTGATCAATCGACTTGAGAGGGATGTTAAGACCTTCAGCCTGTTTACTGGTCACACTGGAAGTCGTTACAGCAGTAATCTGCAAACCTTCTTCCTTAATCCGACGACCGATTTCTTCTACGAAATAGTAGGCAGTTGATCCAGTACCGAGTCCGATAACCATACCATCCTTGACAAACTCAGCAGCCTTGATACCTGCCATCTTTTTCAGATTCTCCACTTAAACACCTCCATTAAAGAGCTATTTTTATTATAACATGTATCCGTTTTTATTTCATGGATACACTGGAAAAACCCGAACATTTTTATTTCGGGTTTTGGTGTCCTATTTAACCATATCAGGATCGTAATCATAGAATCCTGTGTCGAGGAAACGGTTTTTAGGGTGTAACTTGCGCACTTCCTCATCTAACAAGAAGGCTTGGTCATGGCTGAAATTCCCCTCTTGGATAAAGCTACGGGCTTGGATAAAGAGTTTGGCAATTTCTACAAAATTCTGACCAGGTGTGTAGAGCCCCTCTAGCTTCCAGTGAGTAAAACCATGTTCTACCAATTCTGTCAATTTAGTCATCAAATCAAGGTCGTTATTTGCAAAGATGTGGGTACCATGATTGTCTTCAAAGATGGAATAATGGCTTTCTGGGTCACTCGGTTCTGCCAAGAAGAGGTCACGTTTGCGTGTCTTTTCATCATCGATATGTGTAAAGTTATAGTAGTTTTGCAAGAGCGGACGCTTAGAATGGTGGATGACACTAGCTCCGTAAACCAACACTTCAGCAGGAATTTCCAAAATCTCTGGCATCTTGAAGAGTTCAGCAGACGGAATTTCACGCGCCAAAACCGCCTCAGATGCGCCAGCCTTTTGACCCCAGAAGTTAATCTGACGACTGCTTGTCACCATGGTTGAAGCATCGTAGATGGTCTTAAATGAATAACCATCGCGATTGACAACGTAAAAGACACCTGCATCCCCAACAGTGATATAGTCTGTCTTGATTTCTTCCAAGAAGTCTAGGAAAGGCTTGATACGGTCCATCATATCTTGGTGCATAAGGGCATTAACCGCAACAATCAATTCTTTGCCTGCTTCATGAACCAACTTAGCAATCTCACGCAATTGGTCATGACTAAAAGTCGTTGGCAGACGAAGTCCAAAATCTTTCTCACCAACGTAGATACGGTCTACGCCAGCTTCGAGTAACTGTTCAACTTGTTCAATACTTTCAGCAGTTGCTGTAATGATAATCTTTTCCATAAGAAAAATTATACCACATTTCTCAAAAATCAGCTATGGTTACTGAGAGTTTCACAAAAAGTTAAACTTGTTTCTATCTTTCCCAATCAAAAAAGTGAACAGTAACTTGTACCATTCACTCTATTTTATGCATGTGTTTCTTCAACTAGGTGGCCATCGTTCATGACATAAATACGATCAACCTTATCAAGAAGGCGAGTATCATGCGTAATCATAACAACTCCTCTACCTTGTTCATGGGCAATGGCAGCCAGCATCGTCGTTACTTGGTAGGCACGCTCAGTGTCAAGACTGGCTGTCGGCTCATCTGCAAGCACAATGCTTGGATTGTTATAGAGCGCTCTAGCAATCGCCGCACGTTGACGTTCACCACCCGATAGAGCCTTGGGATACTGATCTTTTACTTTTTCCAAATCCAACAAGTCAAAGAGCTCTTTTCGGTTACTTTTATTATTTTTTCCCTTATCCAGTCTGTCAATCAAATCCAGCTGTTCCTTGACTGTTAGAAAAGGAATTAGGTTTGAAGCCTGAAGAATGAAGCCAAACTCTCTAAAACGGAGATCTGTTTTTTCCTTCTCCGTTAAACTGCCTGTTTCCTTCCCTTTGACTAGAATCTTTCCACTCGAAGCTTCCTGTAGTTGTCCTAGAGTTGTTAGAAAGGTCGTCTTTCCAGAACCTGAAGGCCCAACGATAGCTACGAACTCTCCCGCATTTAGCTGAAAATTCGTCTCATGCAGGGCTACGACTTTCATCTTTCCTTCCCCGTAGGTTTTTGTCACTTGATTCATTTCTATCAATGTTGTCATACTATTCTCCTTATCATTCTGCAATCGCAGTAATCGGGTCCACTTTTAGCAAGCGTGGAAGTGAAATGACACCACCTAGAAGGGCCATCAAGGAAATTACCAAGCTTAGGACAGAGTAAGCTATCCAACTTGGGTAGAAAAAGAAGGTAGCTGGTAAGACTAAAATCACTCCTCCGATTGCCAGTAAGGCTAAAGCAATCCCCATACCAGCTAGGAGGAAGATTTGACAGAACAGAGACCATATAATGGTTTTGATCTGTATCCCCTGAGCCCGCATTATTCCATAAAGACCTAGTTTTTGGATGGTAATGATATAAACAAAAATCCCCACAATCAAGCCTGTGATAACAATCATAGCAAGGATCATTCCTGAAAATACATTCACCTGAGGTGTGTAACCAGGAATTTTTGATATCATTTTTGGAATGGAAATCTGTTTCAGACCATCCCCAACCACTTCTATATCATTTTTCAATACCAAGGCAGAGATGGATCGATTGGCTTTCAAGGTTCCTTGTAAGGTCCAATAAGTTGTCAGACTCGTAAATACAACAGGCTCAGTGAAAAATTTATTTCCTTGAGTTAGGCCTACAATCTTATAACCTGTCTCGCTTCCATTGAGCTGAATGGTATCACCTAGCTTAATCCCATAGTTCTCAAAGGACTGATCCACGACAACCTCATCATCTCCCTCAGGATACCGGCCATCAGTCAAACTCGGAGAGATAAAAGCGTCCCAGTCTTGAGCAAAAATGGAAACATTGACCTTTTCGCTACCATTGACTAGATTGGTTACAGCAAACATATAGCCCAATGGAGCAGCCTCTTCAGAACTCTTATCCTTGTAGTCCTTTTCAGGAATAAAGGATGCTGTCAAATTATCATTTGCGTAATCGGATAAAACGACACCCGTTGCTTGCCAATTATCAATAGCTGCTCGGTTGTTTCGCACAAGACCAAGAGCTAGACTGGTCATAAAAAAGACCATAAAAGCGATAAGAAAAATGGTAGTTAGAATCAAACTATATCGAAGTTTGTTTCGTACTATTTCTTTGATAGCAAGATACATGCTTATCTCCTTTAACATTTCCCAGAGGTAGTTTAAAAGCCACCCAGACCAATAGACAGAATCTCTGTCCTTCCATCCATTCAAAACAACTCCTACCAATACTCTTCAAAAGTATCCAGGTAGCAACTCAACAAATCATCTTAGAAAAAAGCCTCAGCTTGCTATCAATTTATATAAGTTATCCTTTCCTTTCTCAGTATATTTATAATAGAGAAGGTTAGGTCATCTGTTTTAAGTGTAACATCCATGCTACCATTTTCCCTAGTAGGTGTCAAGAAGAGCTACTTAGAAGTTGATAAGAGACTTTAGTAGTTTTGTAACAATTCTGTAATAATTCTCTGCATAAAAAATGATAAAATAGTTATGTACTGTTAAGGAGAGAATCATGTCCGCAAGAAAACTAGAAGCTTATGAGTTTGAACACACTCCCGAATCAAATCAAACTCCGCTTTATCAAGATTATACACCAGAAGCCCCAGTCGGCCCTAACCTAAAAGAGATTTTATTTTTTGTAAATATCGCTTGTTTCTGTATTTTTATGGCTCTTTTTAGTTTTATCTTTTTAGCTATAAAATTAAATACAGCTTTATCCTTTGTCGCTGCGATGGGTCTTAGTTTCGCCCTTTTACAACTTCAACGAAAGATGATGAAACGAAAATTTTTAAAATAAAGGTTGGTACTTCTACCAACCTCTTTTCTAGTGATCAAAAAAGACAGTTATCTAACTGTCTTTTTTATTTATTCTTACGTTTTGAAGGAGATTGAATAGCGATTTTAACTTCAAAAATCGTTCCTCTAGGTTTGTTATCTTTTACGCTAATCGTTCCTCGTAATGCATCTACGATCTGCTTGGCTAAAGATAGTCCAAGACCAAAGCCACCTTTCTGACGGGTTCTCGCCTTGTCCACACGGTAAAATCGGTCAAAGATTTTCTTCTTGTCAGCAGCTGAGATTCCAATTCCGTTATCCGTTACTGTTAGATAGAGGTGACGATCTGTAGCATGAACTACGAACTCAATTTTCCCATCTTCTTCGGTATACTTGATGGCATTGTCAAATAAAATGGTCATGAGCTGTTTTAGGAGCAACTGATCGGTCATGAAGGGACGATAAATCCGATTTTCATACTCAAAAATACGATCATTTTCAGAAGCAATCAACTCATAGTTAGCAAAGGTCGTCTTAAAGAACTGTGGTGATACTTCTGCTATTTCTGGTTTGATTCCATCATCTCGACGTGCAAGGTTGAGAAGATTGGTCGTGAGAAAGCGCATGTTTCGAACTTCTTCAAGGCTCGAAGCAATACTTTCGCTGGATTCCATGATCGTCGCCTCTGGTTTTCGAAAGAGATTTTCTAAACGATTTTGTAAAACGGCCAAAGGCGTTCTCAGTTCGTGACTGGCATTTTCGACAAAGGACTTCTGCTTTTGCATACTTTCCAGCAAGGGTTTGACACTGACACGTGCCAGATAAACACTGGCAATTAAAGACAGGAGCCAGAAACTAGCCATGACTACAACAATTAAATGCTCGTGGTTTTGGCTGATTTGCTCGAGCTGGCTAGTATTGATTAAAACCGCCGCATACTTGACGTTACTTGATACGGAGGAAGAGTTGGTTTCCATCAAAATCATCCGATAGGTTTCTTCCTGACCGTAACTATTGACAACTTGGATTTGCCGAATGTGATTCAACTCTTTTTTGTCCAGCTTGATCTTGTCCAAGCCTAAAAAGCGATTGCCCAGTAAGAGTTGGTTAAAATCCTTGTCAAAGAGCAAGACTTCTGTATTGGAGCTAACATTGGGTTTGATTTCAGCCTTGTTGGCATCTGCTGTTGCTGGTTGAATATCCTTGACCTCTTCAGTTGCCCGATTCAGGGCTAACTGGATAACAGCTTGGGGACTGCTACTAAGGGCTTGGAGTTTTTCATCTACAGAAGTGTAGAGACTCGAGTGCATGACCTGGAGGATAATCAAGGTCATAGCAGAGAAGATCAGGGTGAACACTCCAAAGTTTCGAATGAAATAGCTGAAATCATCCGCATACCATGTTTTTTTTAGTTTATTGAACATCTTTTAAAATATACCCGACACTACGCAAAGTTTGAAGATTTTCAGCAAAGGCTGTTCCCTTCAATTTCTTACGAACTTTTGAGACATAGACTTCTACAACGGAAATCGTCGTATCGCTATCAAATCCCCATAGACGGTCAAAAATTTGCGTCTTGGGAAGAATAACATTTTGATTTTGAAGGAAGTAAACCAATAACTCAAACTCTTTTCCGAGTAGTTCCACAGGAGTATCTTCCACCTTCACTTCATTCGTTGAAAGGTTGACGACAACATCCCCATAGGTCAAGGTATTTTCGTTAAACTTGCCTGAACGTTTGAGAAGGGCTTGGATCCGCATTTTGAGTTCTTCTAGGTAGAAAGGTTTGGTGAGGTAGTCATCCGCTCCCAACTCAAAACCATGTCCCTTGTCATCCAAACTCTCTTTGGCAGTCATGATAAGGACTGGTGTGGTAATTCCTTTTTCGCGCAATTCCTTCAAGACTTGGAAACCATTTTTTTCAGGCAACATCAGGTCAAGCAAAATCAAGTCATAGACGCCACTTTCAGCTTCGTAGAGACCTTCTTCTCCATCAAAGACCTGCATGACATCTGCAAAATCATCTAAAAAGTCAAATACTGAGTTTGACAGACCCAGGTCATCTTCTACTAATAAGATTTTTATCATCAGAAACTCCTCCTTGTTATGATTATTATACCAAAATTGCCTTAAAAAAAACTCAACTCTCTCTTGTTTTCAGATAGAAAGTTGAGTTTTTGTTTACATAAACGAATTAAGCTTTAGCATATTGGGCTACAACAGCTTCGACTGCTGCTTTCTCACGCTTAATCAAATCAACACGCGCTGCGATATCCTTGATCCCCATACGGATGTTACGGCTAAGAGCTAGGTCAGAAAGTTGTGGTTCAAAGAATTCCTTGTACTCTGCCAAGCGTTGCTCAGTTTTAAAGATGTGTGATGGGAAGATGACAAAGCTATCAAAACTCATGTCTCCACCGAGAGCTGCCTTGATCCAATCCCAGTTTTCGCGCGCCCATACCCAAACAGTTTCTTGTGTAGCTTGGTGTCCGAGGAATTGGAGGTACCATGAAGAAAGGTCTTGTGGTTTCACCACAAATTTGTCCTTCCATGAACTAATCAAGGTTTGGATATTATCAGCATCTGTACTGTAGGCTAGAGCAGCTGCCAACTGACGTTTGAAGACAGCATCTGTGGCATGAGTGTAGAGGTCCAGATAAGTTGCGACCAAGTCCTTGGTCTCATGGTGTTTCATTTCATTGATAAGAACTTGTGCACGGATGGCTGCTGGAAGTCCTGCAAGGTTCTCCTTGTGAGTTGCAAAGATTTGGCTAGCGACTTGACTAGCTTCAGCATCATTTGAGCGAATCATCATAGAAACAGCCAACTGACGAACCAATTCATCCTCATCTGATTCTCCATCTTTGGCTTCAAAACCAAGACGGTCATAGTTATGACGAGCCAATTTAGCAACGAGAGTATTAAAGGCTTTCTCAGTTTCTGTTCCTTCATCGATAAAGCGCTCAAGGGCAGCAATCACTTGAGAAACAGCTGAAACCACAAGGTAAGACTCTTCCTTAGCTAATTTATCAAGGACTGGGAGCAAGTCTGCATAAGAAATGTGCCCTGCTTCAGCAAGCAGACGACGTTCTTGAACGATTTGCAGTTTGCTTGTATTATCAAGTGTCTCTAGCTCAGCAAGAACAGCATCTAACAAGTCTCCTTGATAGTCTGTAATGTAGTGGGCTGTATTTTCAGTGTTAAGACGAAGAGCTGTTTTATTTTCAGCAAGAAGGGCTGCGTAGCCAGGAATTTCGATGCTTTCAGTTTCAAGTGTATCTGGTAGGCCTTTCCAGTTGCTGTTGAGTGGTACAACCCAGAGACGGTTCTTGTCTTCATGCTCACCGATGAAAAATTGTTTTTGTGAAATCTTCAAGACATCATTTTCAACTTTGACAGTGAGAACTGGATATCCAGGTTGTTCCAACCAAGAATCCATGAAAGCTGCAACATCACGTCCTGACGCTTGTCCAAGGGCATTCCATAGGTCACGACCAATGGTATTTCCATATTGGTGCTTTTCAAAGTAGGCATGCAAGCCTTTAGCGAAATCAGCATCTCCTAGCCAACGGCGAAGCATGTGCATGAGACGGCTTCCTTTGGCGTAGACGATAGCTCCGTCAAAGAGGGTATTGATTTCATCTGGGTGTTTGACTTCAACGTGAACAGACTGAACGCCATCCGTCGCATCGCGTTTAAGCGCCGCTGGAACACCGCCTGTTTGGAAATCCTCAAAGATATTCCAACTTGGCTCGATGGCATCCACACAGACATATTCCATCATGTTAGCGAAGCTTTCATTGAGCCAGAGGTCATCCCACCATTTCATAGTCACGAGGTTTCCAAACCATTGGTGGGCCAGCTCATGTGCTACAACTAGGGCAACTTGTTGACGGCTAGCAAAGGTTGAGTTCTCATCCACAACCAAGTAAACTTCACGGTAAGTCACAAGCCCCCAGTTTTCCATGGCACCTGCTGAGAAGTCAGGAAGGGCGATGTGGAGCGATTGAGGAATTGGATACTTAACTCCGTAGTATCTTCGTAAAACTCGATTGAGCGAACGGCGATGTCTAGTGAGAAATCAAGGTTAGATAGTGGGTGGGCTTTTGTAGAGTAGACACCAACGAGGGTACCATTTTTAGTTTTAGCCGTTACCCCTTGCAAATCACCTGCAACAAAAGCTAACAAGTAAGAAGACATGCGAGGTGTTGTCTCAAACTTCCAGATGCCTGATTCCTTGCGTTTTTCCACATCAATTTCTGGCATGTTTGACAAGGCCACTTCACCTTCTGCCTGGTCAAAACGAAGGGCGAGGTCAAAAGTAGCCTTGGCTTCAGGCTCATCCACACATGGGAAGGCTTCACGCGCAAAATGGCTTTCAAACTGAGTAGACAAGACTTCCTTCTTGATACCATCAACTGTGTAGTAAGAAGGGTAAATCCCTGTCATGTTGTCTGTGATTTTTCCTGAAAAAGTAATAACCAATTCAACTTGACCAGCCTCAGCCAATTCGACATGAAGGGCTTCATTTTCATGATCAACTGTAAATGGACGAGCTTGACCCGCAACTTCTACAGAAGTGATTTCCAAGTCTTTTTGGTGAAGGGAAATACGGTCACTCTGTGCTTGACCAGTAATGGTCACCTTCCCAGAAAAGGTCTTGGTCTCACGACTCAAGTCTAAAAATAAATCATAATGTTCAGGAACAAATTGGGTAATAAAATGTTCAACTGCTTGCATAGTTTTCTCCTATTCTAAGTTTAAGAGTTTTACTCTTCTTCAAACAAACTTATTATATCATGTTTTGCTTAAGAAAAAAGGATTGGACGGCAATTTCCAAAACTTTCTTCCTTCTGCAGTCTAGAGTGGGTAGACCTTGCAAAATTCTTCTAAAACAACCTTGCTGTCAGGTGTAAAAGTCAAGCCCGCTTCCTCCAGCCACTCCGTGAAGAATTCCTCATGAACCTGACGCCAATAGGCTAGGGATTTGTCACCTTCCCCTTCCTTAAAGGCATGGTCAGCAGAAACTTGATGAAAAGGCTGAACGGAGACCTTTGTAATTTCGACAATACAGACAGCCCGATCTTGACTGTCTAAAATGATATCGAAGGTCCCTTTTTGTGGAAGGGGTTCGTCTTCTAGTGCGTAGAGGTCGTAGGCTGAGGCGGTTGCTGTCTTTTCGCCTTTTAAAACCAAACCTGCCAAGGTATCGGCTTCCACTCCAAAAGCCCAGGCATCTATCTCATCTCCGATAGAGGGGTTAATTTGCTTATACGCATTCCACATTTCTTGAGGTGTCATGGGTTGCTCCTTTGTAATTTTTTACTTACTTCTTTTATACGTTTGAGGTGGTCTGGATGGTCAATCTCTAAATCAAAAATCTCCGGAATAGAACTGTAGTGGATAATACACTTGATACCCATCTGATTCATTTTTTGTATGAAAGAAGCATTCAGATAGCCTGCTACAGCAAAGTCAATCTTTTTCATACTTGCTTTATCCAGCATCTGTCTTAGCATATCTAACATAATTGGACTTTCCATATCATGCCATTGACTATTTCTCACAGTCGCAAAAACAAAAGAAGTCAAATCATTCATTCCAACTACAATCTTTGAAATACCAGTTTCCAGTATCCTGTCCAAGTCAAAATAAGCTGACGGTAACTCAATCATTGTGCCGACTTTTCCAGTAAAACCATGCTCACGCAATACTCTAATAGCTTGTTTTAACTGCTCAGCATCATTGATAAAAGGAAAAATAACAGACAGATTGGGATTTGTTTGATAAACTTCTGTAACGACATGTGCTTCAGCCTGAAATTCTTCAGGACACGCCAGCAAGCGCCTAGTTCCTCTATAACCAAACAAGGGATGATTTTCATCAAAATGCTCTTTAGTCCCCTCTAAACAATTAGCTTCTGTATTTGTTAACTCTGAAAAACGATACCAAACCTCTTCATCTGAGTACAAGGAGCAAATGGTATCTAGATAATCTTTTACAAATTGCTGGCAACTTGCTAATAGGATGTTTTGATTAATCTCTCTCAGTAAGTATTCTCCACGAATCATACCGACATGGTGCAATAACTGAGGATACACTTTTTCAACAATTTGTTCTCCACTAAGGACAAGTTGGTTTCTCATCATTCACCTTCCAATTCATATACAAGGTCTTGTCCAGCTCTGGAAATCCCAATAATTCAGACTTAACCTTCAAGACTAATGGTGATGCATTTTCTTCTGTGATTTTCTGAATATCCATCCAAACATATCCGAGTGAATCATTCGCACCATCAGACACAGCATCCGAAATCGTAACCTGAGGTTCCTTCTCGTTGACCTCAATATCATAAAATGCCATGATATGGTGAACCATAAAATTTTTTAACTCTTCCCTGACGAAAACATCGTAGATTCGAGGATTTGAGTAGCTTCTAACAGTAAATCCTGTCTCTTCCATAACTTCTCTAATCAGCGTTTCCGTCAATCCTTCACCAAGTTGCTGACTGCCTCCGGGTAAATCATAACGATGTTGATAAGGGCCCCTCGTTTTTTCAATGCAGAGTAACTTCCCATTTTCAAAGCAAACAGCATAAACTCCAAAGTGTTTTTTGATTTCCATCCAACTCCTCCTACTTCAACGACCAACCACCATCAATGGTCAGGATTTGTCCTTGCATGGCGCTCGCTTTTCCACTTGCTAAGAAAAGGCTAATCTCTGCTACTTCCTCTGGCTCAATCCAGCGCTTGATTGGCGTTTCACTAGCCACCCAGTCAGCTAAACCACCGAGTTCAAAGTCCGTAGCAGTCATGCCAGTCTTGACAGCACCTGGAGCAATTCCAAATACCTGAATCCCAGCCTCAGCATAGTCTAGAGCCAACTGCTTGGTAAAGCCAGCTAAGGCGTGCTTAGACGAGGTATAGGCGTGACCACCTCCGCCAGCTAGACTTGAGGCAATGGAACACATATTGATTATGATTCCTAGATAGCAACAAACGATGTTGACAGTGTTCACAGAAAACGAAACCACGTAAAATAACGTCTTTTGACAATCTAGAAACCTGTTTGGTCTGACAAGTTCTTCTTGACAGACGAGCTTGATATACTTGTTCAAACTCTTCAGGAGTAACAAGAGCCTCATGGGTATTTTCAATCCGTTCCCACTCTGATTGAGGGCGTGTACCTTATATATGTGAAAATCTTATTAACCGTTCCAAAAACTATTTTATTACATATTTCCTTTATCTATTTGATACTTTTTAGCAATTCTGGTAGCCTCAGAACTGTCAAATCTATTAGTATCGAAATAGTAGAAATATGGAACTGCATAGCCATGGGATACTTCTAATTGAGTTTCTTTCTCCAATAATTCAACTAATTGATATGTGTATTTCTTGCAAAACATCGAACTTAGAGACCTGAATTGAGACTCAAATACAATTCCTTCTCTTTTAAACTCAGAAATAATGTCTTCAAAATCATTCCCTAACATATTTCTTACTTCTTGTAATTTCATAAGTTAATCCCTATCCCTCTTTTTCTTTCATTTTATTAATTATATTTTTTAAGAAATCATCGAATCATAATGTACTTTATCAAGTTTCTGAATGAGATTCATCAAAAATTTTGCATTCGCAATCACAGCATCTGAACGATAAGGCGTGTGCGAAAGCACATTTATAAAACTTAGTAACTCACCTAATTTCCTGCGATAGTTATTACTAAGTGGTTCACCAGTTGCTTTCATATAAAATTCTTCGATTGCTGAATGATTACTACGTTGAGGTAATAGATTTGGCATTTTAAAATATAAAAATTCTTCAAAAACTCTTCTCATGCTATTAGCAGTATGATATCTTTCGGCTTCAGTGAGCTCTTCTGAGTAATTTTTTCTACTTACCTCTATAATTTCTTTGAATAATAGTTTATAAGGAGGTAAATTTTCATGAATTTTCCTAACCTCACTCGCTTCTCTTTTGTACACTTCGAATAACGAATAAACATTTTTGTCATTCAAACGGTAGCCTAAACTACTGAAATCATTCCAAGAATGAGTAAAGATAAAAACTTGTGGTTGATCTTCTTCAAAAATCCTTTTTATAATTTCTAGTACATAAAATCTATTCGATTCATCTAAACTAGATATCGGGTCATCAACAACAATTAACTCAATTGTTTCCTTTATTTGTAATTGTTCCTTATCAGAATACAACTCAAAATAAAAAAATAACAAAGCTAAATAGATTTTTTTCACCCTCACTAATATCATTTATTGACAAAACAACATCGTGAAAATTATGCTGAAGATAATAATTTTTACCATGTAATTGTAAAGAGAATTGAATCCCTAAATCTTTCAATACTTCATTCAAAAACTCTGCAAAATCGCTATACTCAGATAAACTTTTATTTAAATTTTCAATTTCAAGTCGTTTAATATTATTGGATTGTTCGTATAGATTTTAACTCCTTTTCAGAATTTTCTATAGAATCAATGCTCTGTAAAATATCAGTATCTTTTATAGCTAAATAAATAGCCCCCTTAGTTAATTTTTCTATATTAGATAGGTCACTATTAATTCTATTTAATTTAGAATCTACGAAGATTCTTTAAATTGAGATCTAGTTTGTTGACCTCATTTTCAAATTTCTTTATACTATCAAGATTTACTGAATGAGTATTATCCATATCAGAAAGTTTTGTAATAATAATATCAATAATTTCTATGAGTTTCTGTTCACTCTCTATAGTATAGTAGTTATGTATTTCTTCCTCAGAGACTTCCAATATTCGTAAAGAATTTGTGCTATTTTTTGCTTCATTAAAGAGAGATAAATTATTTTTTAACTTTTCGAGTATGAGAGACAGTCGTTGAGTATCTTTTTGAACCTGATTTAGTTTATATTTTTCTACTCTTAATTTAATTTCCTCTATATTCAACTGACCATGACAAAATAAACACTCATGTTCATCTTGATGATGTATACTTAGTCCCTCTTCTATCCAATTAACAATTTTAAAGCTGGGAATATCTTCCATCTTATAATTTTTAGATAAACAAGTATCCAAAAATTCCAAATCCTCTGATGAAAGAGCTTTAATTTCTAAATTAGGAAGAACAATATTCTGAACCCTTTCTAATTCCTTTTCAAGGGACTCGCTATCCCCTGAAAAATCTTTTATGTTAGTAAGATTGGGATTGACTTTTTTGGCATCTTCCAAATCATTTTCATAGCTAGAAATTACTTGCCTTAATGTAAAACTTGAGTTCTTTTTAGATATCCTTGCTTTGCCTTTTTTAGAATCGTGAATATCATTAATTTTCTGTCTAACAGTATTACTATCTTCCTTAATTGACATTTTAAGCTGAATCGTATCTACGATTTCAGATTCTAGTTTAATAATTTTATTTTGAATATCAGTGTCTTTTTCACCAAAAAAAGCCTTTACCCCCTTTAATTCATTGTTTGAGTCTGTCAATAAGAGCTTATCCCGCACATAGTCTCTATTAAAAAAACGGTATCCATCTGAAGACGTCTCTGGAAAAGACCTATATTCATCAATAATCGCTCTGGCTAATGAACTCTTTCCTCTACCATTGTGACCAAATACTAAATTTTTTCGTTTAAAAAAATCATCGGGAATATCATAATTATCAAACGACTTTATCGTCAGTTTCTTAAGAGTTGAAATTATCATTGCTAAACCTCCATTACAATTTTATTGTACCATATTTCATATGAATAGAAACATTTATATTATCAATCAAATTCTGCTAGCCTTACTTCCTCCCCTTCTTAAACTCCTCTATCCGTTTCTCTAATTCATCCGTCTTAAGTTGAACCTTGGCTTTATCGATACGGTCTTCTAGGCCTTCCTCTTTAGTAAGTGGAACAACGGTAACGCTATCCTTAGTTGATACTGTTACCTCTGCGGTGTCTCCATCAAAGACAAGCTCAAGTAGTTTCTCTACTTTTACTAACTCCTACTCATTCATGCTTGATAGGGTATGTATCAGAGTCTTGAATCGATCACTAGAGCGTTTAGTTTTCTTAGTGTCAAAAATTTTTCTAAGCATAAGTTTCCTTTCATTGAAAAAACAGCCCTATTTGGGCTGCTAGGTTAAACAAGTGTATCGATAGCGGTCAGAATCGCTTTAATGGTCGTAATGGTTTTCTTCTTACCTGTAATCAAGTCTTCCAGACGCTCTAACTCTACTCGATAGTGAGCGAGCTCGTCCTCATGTCCTGTTAAAAGGTTGGTCAAATGGGCATTATACTGGGCTGTTAGGTCATCTCCATGACAAACTTTAGGTAACGGAGTGGTAACTTCTGACGAGGTTATATCTAGTGTTTTTTGGCTTGCTTTCTTATGCTGTTCAAAGGCTGCAGAGTAATCAATGGTATTGTCTTGAGCCGTTGCTTCTGGTTCTTTCCCAAAAAGTGCTGCGATTTTGGCACGTTCCTGCTCTGCTGATGTTGGTTTTGGTTCTGTAGTATCTAGTTGACCACCAGGAAAGTCTAACCTATCTTTGTAGGGACAAGATGTTTTTTGAATACAAAGAAGGCAACCATGTTTATAGCAAATACCATAGATTCCAAAGTGATGTTTGATTTCCATCCAATTCCTCCTACTTCAAAGACCAACCACCATCCACTGTCAGGATTTGTCCTTGCATGGCGGATGCGTGACCGCTAGCTAAGAATAAGCTGACTTCTGCAATTTCACTTGGCTCGATCCAGCGTTTGATGGGGGTTTCACTAGCCACCCAGTATGCTAAGCCACCGGGTTCAAAGTCCGTAGCTGTCATAGCTGTCTTAACAGCACCTGGAGCGATACCAAAGACCTGAATTCCAGCTTCAGCATAGTCTAGAGCCAACTGCTTGGTAAAGCCAGCCAGGGCATGCTTAGAGGAAGTATAGGCATGACCACCACCACCAGCTAGACTTGAGGCAATGGAACACATATTGATAATAATTCCTTTTTTATTTTCCAACATTTGTGTCAAATAATACCGAGTCAACTCAACAGGAGTCATATAGTTAATTTCAAAAATCTCTTGAATTTCCTGGGCAGACTGTTCCAAAAGTGGTTTGTAATCATCCAATACTCCCGCAGTATTACACAAAACATCCACATAAGGGCACCAGTCAAAAATTGGCTCCAAGTCCAAGGTCAAATCTCTCTGTAAAAAGTGAAAATCACCATCTAAAACTGGATTTTCACCTTGGTCAACTCCATATACTTGATAACCCTCCTCTAAAAAGAGGCAGGCTTGAGCCAGACCAATCCCTGAACTCACTCCCGTAATCAATACACGTTTAGTCATGCACTTCTACCCAGTCCGTCGCCAAAACATCACAAGGTGTCGGGCTCCACATGGAAAAACCTTCCCCTTCTCCAGAAACGTTGATTAGGAAATAGGGCGTCACTTCAAGTGCAACCCCGTTTTGTTCGATAGTGTCAAAAAGCTGCACATAGTTTTCAGCCCCTCCCCAGCCAGTACGAACATATTTTTTCTTAGTCTTTAATCCAGGCAATATTTCTTCAAAAGTCATGTTGTTCTCCTTTAATGCTACATTCTTAGTTTAATTATAACAAAAAACCGTTTTCCAACGGCTTTTTGACTGTGATTTATTCAAATCTGCTTCTACCTAGGGCAAATCATTCCCTGCAGCAAGATAAATTTCATACCATTCTTTTCTTGTTAAGCTATAGTTTGTTGCTTGGCTAGCTTCTATCAAATGCTTTGGATTTGTTGTACCTACGACTGCCTGCATTTTTGCTGGATAACGCAATATCCAAGAAATGGCAATAGTTGAAGGAGTTACTCCATATTTAAAAGCTAAACGATCAAGCACTTGATTCAAAGCTTGAAATTTCTCATTTCCAACAAAATTCCCTTTAAAATACCCGAATTGTAAGACAGACCATGCTTGAATGACCACATCGTGTAATTTGCAATATTCAAAAATGCTTCCATCTCGCATAGTTGCTTGACTATCTTCCATATTGACATGAAAACCAGATTCGAATCCTGGAGTAAAAGCCGCACTCAATTGTAGCTGGTTAACAGCTAACGGCTGCTTGACATCTTTTTTAAGCAACTCCATCATCATAGGATTTTGATTAGAAACTCCAAAATCTCGGACCTTACCTTGTTTATAAAGAAGATCAAAGGCTTCTGCTACTTGGTCAGATTCCATCAAAGCATCTGGTCGATGAAGAAGCAAGCTATCTAGATGATCAATCTTCAATCTTTGCAAAATTCCGTCGACTGATTTTATAATATAGTCCTTAGAAAAATCAAAATAGGTAAATTCTTCAATGCGAATGCCACATTTGGACTGAATCCACATCTTTTCTCTTAAATCTGGACGATTTTTTAGGACAATACCTAACAGTTCTTCACAACGACCACGACCATAAATATCAGCCATGTCAAAAGCATTGATTCCAACAGAAAGTGCTGTTTCTACAAGCTCTTCAACTTCTTTTACAGACTTATCTTTTATTCTCATCATTCCGAGAACAATTTCTGATAATTCTTTGTCATCTTGACCAAGAGTTATGTATCTCATCAAATTTTTCTCCTTTAATTCTACATTCTTCATTTAATTATAGCAAAAAAACGTTTTCCAACGGCTTTTTGACTGTATATCTGCTAAATTCTTCCTACCACTGCAATCCGGCTTCTCTAATTTCTTTCTTAGAAGCGAATTTACCATTTGGTCTGTGCCATCTTCCGTTTACATCTCTAAAGTAGCCACCTGAATTAGTTGATTGCGAGTTTGATTCTTGGCTTTCTTCCTTCTCTTGTGCGGCTTGACGAGCTTTTTCCTGTTCTTCTTCTTTTGCTTTCTTTTCAGCTGCTTCTTTTTCTTCAGCCTCTTTCTTGACTTTTTCCTCAGCTTCCTTCTTAGCCTTTTCTTTTTCTTCTTTTATCTTTGCATCTTCAACTGTATTCTTAGCAGTACCATCCAAATAATTGATTTCCGCATTAGCTGAAACATTGTCTAAAACAACATGCGTCACTGAATACTGATCAACCTTTTCTTTACTACTACCCAACTTGATCTCCAAGAGTTTGCCCTTTTCATCTATTCCCACATACTGTAACTCAATCTGTCTCGGGATCAATTCGTCCTTTTGATAGATTGGGGTCACCTTGTAATCAAGATAGTAGTTCGGGTGATTGGCCAACCAGGAGTCCAATCGATTTTCATAATAAAGCATACTACTTTGGTTTTGGTCATCTGTTCCAGAATAATTCCCAGCATTGAGCCAATTAGTCATAGGAACCAAGTTTTTCTTTTCATCATTCAATCCGCTAAACTGGTACCCGATCAGATGGCCTCGACTCATCAACCAAGCTTCTTTTTTACCATCGCCATAAAAGAATTTATAATTGTGCCATCCAACTGGATCATAAGTCAACTTGGACTCTCTCTTCTCAGTTGGTTCATCGCTGTCCTTAAGTTGAATATGAGCACCCGTTGCGCGTGATTTAGAATCCAATTCCCCAAGTTCTAGTTGCTTTTCATTTTTAAAAGGCAAGAGTCCAGCTTCTTTAAACAACTTTTCATCGAACTTGGTTTGCTTCTGTTCAATTTTTTCTTCTGGGACCTTTGATTCTACCTTATGTCCAGAACAAGCAACTAGTGTTGTGATTGAAAGCAAGGCAATTGAGAAGGATAGTAGCTTTTTCATAAAAGTCTCCTTTTTATATAGTAATTAGATTAATATCTTCTATTACATTTTACTATCATTTTGTTAATTGTTCAAGAACAAAGATACTGTTATTATACTATTTCTCCTCCAATGACTAAAACAAAAACGATAACCACTTTGCAGTAGTTACCGTTGATTTTTTGATTAGTCTTTCCCACCAAGTCTACTATTGATGGTCATCATGATGCTGGCTATTTTCTCACCCCAGTATGGATCAGAAGCATAGCGAACATTCATTCCTGTTGCCTTGTTTCCAAGGTGGTCTCTGCCGTAGTCGATGTAATTCTCACGAATCCACTTGGCAGCTCCTAGAATTCCTTTGTCCACATTATCAAAGCTCTTGGCTGAAAGATAAGGGCTCGTATCATAAGCCGCAATACCAAAGAAGTTGTTCTTATCTCTGGCAATTTGACTGCGTCCCCACGCACTTTCAAGGCACTATGGCTATCAAGTAAAGGGCATTGACGCCATACCGTTCCTCAGCCTCTTTGAAAGTCGCTCCTTTACCCGCTAGAGGACTATCCTGCAAGTTCATCATCGAATACAGTTTATCCAATTCAGCTGCACTATAATTACTTGGTTCTCTCAAGTTTTTATAGAGGAAAGGATTTTTAATGGTAAAGCCATCAAAATGTTCTCCGTCAGTTGAGTAGTACTTCTTGCCAATAACCATAGCAGATGTGTGTGGAGCTACTTTGATACTCGTGTAAGGAGAGAGTTCATGGTAGAGGAATTTCCCATCACTAGTATAATGTGGGATAAATTCACTTCTTTCATCTACTGCCGTCAAATCACTTTGATTCATATAGCCAGACAAACCTGAAATCGAAACTGCAAGTCGGCCACCTTTTCGAGTAGAGCTATCCAGTGAAACAATGCTTCCTTGGTTAATATAACTTAAGATTTCTCCAGATGCACTATAGACATAGGCTGTGATTGGTTTAACTTTGTAATATTTGGTTTTATCCGCAACATGCCATCTACCAGAATCATCCAAGGTATGACCATCCACAGTCTCATTTTTTGCCATATAACCGCCGGATTTAAGGTAGTACCATGATTGGTCGGATGAATCGTAGATTAATTCTTTCTCAGCCATCTTTCCATTTGACTTGAGGTAGAACCAATTGTTCTTGTACCATACCCACTCACTTGTGGCCATGTAGCCTCCTGATTTGAGATAATAGTAGCCATTATCCCAGACCCATTCTTTGTTGGTGTAATTTCCATCAGCCTTGATATAGAACCAAGAGTTATATTTCTTATCAAAGAGCCAGCCCTTTCCTGCTTTTGCTCCACTGCTCGTCACATAACTGCGGTCAATCCAAGTTTCCGTAGAGAGGTAGCCACCAGATTTGAAATGGTAATCCTTTCCTTTGATGGTTTGCCAACCTTTTTCAGCATAGGTTCCGTCAGCTTTCAAGTAAAACCAAGAGTTATAATTCTTGTCAAAGAGCCATTCCGATTTTACTTTAGCTCCACTTTTAGCAACATAGAAGCGGTCAATCCAGCGCTCGGTAGAAAGATAGCCGCCTGATTTGAAATGGTAATCTTTTTCTTTAATCGTTTCCCAGCCTTTTTCGGCATAGGTTCCGTCAGCTTTCAAGTAAAACCAAGCATCATAATTCTTATCAAAGAGCCATTCCGATTTCAATTTAGCTCCACTCTTGGCAACGTAGAAGCGGTCAATCCAACGCTCAGTAGATAGATAACCGCCTGATTTAAAATGGTAGTCCTTCCCATCTATGGTTAACCAGCCATTTTCAGCATAGGTACCGTCTTGTTGAAGGTAGAACCAACTGCTATAGTTGTCATCATAAATCCAAGCTTGTTTAACCTTATGACCATTTTCTGATATATAGTTCTTACCAAGCCAAGCATTTTTCAGCATTTTACCTTGTGAATTGATGTAGTACTGGTTCTCCCCTTGAGTGATCCACTCATCTTTGGCCATTTTCCCGTCTGCTTTAAGGTAATATTTTTCCTGACCTTGTTGAATCCACTCATTTTGAGCTTTCTGACCATCAGACTTGAGATAATACCAGGATTCTTGTTCCTGATTAAATACCCACTGTTCCTTGGCTTTAGTACCACTTTCAGTCACATAGTACTGGCCAACCCACGTTTTTGTGGCTAATTTTCCGGTCTCGTTAAAATAGTAATCCTTACCACCAACAGTCAACCAGCCGTTCTCAGCACGATTTCCATCAGCTGTTAAATAAAACCAGGCCTGTTGCGTTTGGTCATAGATCCATTGGTTGGTTGCCGGTTTCCTGTCTGCTTTGAGGTAGGTCTTTCCTTGCCAAGTTCCCTCTTCTGCTTTTGCTGTCTCCACTACAGTAAAAAAACACCCCAATAAGCCAGCACTTACTAGGGCCACTTTCCATCGTTTCATTTAAATGCTCCAATAACGTTTTCTAATCCCTATTGTAACATAGTTAACCGACGGAAATATTACAAATTGATGAAGATTCTATTTCTTGTTGACGATAAGGAAAGACTAGCTTATCTCAGACTGGCTTTGACTTCCTTGCGTAATTCTTCCAAACTGCTAATGCCATACTTATCCATAACTTTTGGTAGATGTTCGATGATATCAGGACAGGCGTAAGGATTGGTAAAGTTGGCTGTTCCAACTCCGATGGCAGACGCTCCAGCCAGATACATTTCTAACGCTGCTTCAGCCGAATCCACTCCCCCCATGCCAATGATGGAAGGTCGGTTGTTTGGGCGACTTGGCGGATGAGTTTGAGGGCTACTGGAAAGACTGCTGGTCCAGACATTCCACCTGTTCCATTGGCTAGGATTGGTTTTCTTGTTTTGAGGTCAAAGCGCATACCGACTAGAGTATTGATCATGGTTAAACCACTTGCTCCTGCATCTTCTGCGGCTTTAGCAATAGTGACAACATCCGTTACACTAGGGGTTAACTTGACATAAACTGGCACATCAGAGGCTTCCACAGCTGCCTTTACCACTTCATAAGCTAAGTCAGGATCTTGCCCAATCAAAAGTCCATGATTGCCATGATCCACATTCGGACAAGAGATATTGAGCTCGATAGCTTTTACATTGGCTGCCTTGGAAATCCCCTGAGAAACGGCAGCGTACTCTTGTTTTGAAAAGCCTGCTACATTGGCGATGATAGGAAGTGTTGGATATTCTCTTTCCAGCCAAGGCAGTTTTTCAGCTAAAACAGCTTCTAAACCAGGATTTTGCAGACCGATTGCATTGAGCATACCAGCAGGCGTTTCTGCAACCCTGGGAGTAGGATTCCCAAAACGGGGTTCTAGAGTCGTTGCCTTAATCATAATAGAGCCTAAAAGGTCCAAATCATAGTACTTGGAATACTCCTGACCAAAACCAAAACAGCCTGATGCTGGTATGATGGGGTTTTTCAAATCCAATCCCGGTAGAGAAACTTGTAAACGATTTTTAGTCATAATTTTCTCCTTATAATACAACTGTTCCTGTGCGGAAAACAGGGCCATCTTCACAGACACGTTGGCTGACGGTTTCACTATCTGGCACTTTTAGGACGCAGGCATAGCAAGCTCCCATCCCACAAGCCATACGAGATTCCAGAGATAGGTAGGCTCTTGGATGATCATAAAAGGTTTGATTGATGTACTTCATCATCCCAGGAGCACCACATGAGTATACAGCATCAAATTGACTGTCTAAATCATTGATGACGACTGACACATTTCCCTTGATGCCATAAGAACCATCATCTGTCGTTACAAAAACCTGCCCATATTGGGCCAATTCCTTTTCGAGAATAACAGCATCCTTAGTCGCAAAACCGAGGACTGTCACTACTGTCACCCCACGCGCATGCAATTCCTTGGCTACTTCTAGCAAGGGTGGAACACCAATCCCACCACCAACGAGGAGGACTTGACTCTGATTGTCTAAATCAGACAAGTCAAAACCATTCCCCTGAGGCCCCATCACATCAAGAGTATCTCCCTGCCTTAAGGTTGAGAAAATAGCTGTCCCAGCCCCCTCAATCCGATAAATGAGGTGACACTGCTTGTTTGCCTTGTCAATAGACGAAATTGAAATAGGACGGCGCAAGAGATGGGCATCATCAGGCACGCGCAGATGGAGAAATTGGCCTGCTCGCATGGCTTCAACCATTTCTCCTTCTAGGACTAATTCAAAGATTGCTGGCGCAATTTCCTCTTGTGCAACCACCTTCATGGTTTCCAAACGAATGGCACCCAAACGTTTCTTACATGTGGGATTCATGACTTTTCCTCCTTAAATTTAAGGGGACCAGATAAAGAAAAGGCCTTGCTAATGCAAGGCCTCAGTTGGGTTAGGCTAGAACTCATGCGCACACTTAAAAAGTCTCCACAGAGAGTCCCCTATCCCTTTTATCTGACACCTTGTG
This sequence comes from Streptococcus sp. DBCMS, assembly GCA_000831085.1. Classification (GTDB taxonomy): domain Bacteria; phylum Bacillota; class Bacilli; order Lactobacillales; family Streptococcaceae; genus Streptococcus. The sequence continues at coordinate 34,075 of JXRG01000011.1, read as the reverse complement.
AGTCTCTCTGAACTCCCCTTAAAGGTTAAATTTGTATTAGTATACTCTTTCAAAGAAAAAAAGTCAAGTAGAAAACGAACATTCTACTTGATCTTACTGGATTATTTTTCACGAATGACTTCGACCTTGTAGCCATCCGGATCCTTGACAAAGTAATAGTTTGGTTGAGTTCCTGGAAGTCCATTAGGAGCTGTCACCTCATAGCCTTTAGCGCTATGTTCTTGATGTAGGGCCTCAAGATCAGGTGTGCTGAGAGCGATATGGGCGAAGCCATCTCCTACCACATAAGGACCGTGATCGTAGTTATAGGTCAATTCCAACTCGTAGTCATCACCCTCAAGTCCTAGATAGACAATAGTGAAAGTATAATCTGGAAAATCCTTACGACGCAACTCTTTAAAACCAAAAGCATCTTGATAGAATGCAATTGATTTTTCAAGGTTTTCTACTCGCAAGCAAGTATGTAACATTTTTGAAGCCATTTTCATTACCTCTTTCATTTGAATAGTTCCATTATACCTTTATTCAGAAAAATTTACTAGGAACTTGAACTAGAGTCCTCTTCTCTACGATTTCATTCTATGCAGAACTTTTGCGGTTTTCCTTGCGTATATTACGAATAAGGAAAAGCATGATAAGGACAAAAAGTCCTTCGAGGAAGTAGAACGTAAATTCACTGTTCATGATTAGTAAGTCTTTGTGATGATAGTTATTACCGAAAACTGAATTTGGTGCAAATAGGATTCGGAACAGTCTTCTTAGGAAAATAAATATTTGCAATCCATAAATCATAAAGACCTTCTTCACACCAATCATGAAGCTTTGTTCCTTTGTAAAATAAGATAAGGCAATTCCATTTAACAAGAGAATAACCGTTATGGCCAGCGTTTCATTTCGTAGAATAGTTGGATCAAAGATATCTAAACGGCTGTGAATATATGGCAACGTTTGAAAGAGTAGGATTCCCAAGATTGCTGGTATGAAAATTTTCTTCAGAGATGGTGGAAATCCAGGACTAAATCTTGTAAAAGACAAGCAAATCATAAGGATTGCAAAAATATGGAAGTAAGCTATGGCAACTCCTGAAATAGTCTGGCTTTGATTTACCAAAGCAGAAAGAAAGCCAGCAGAAAGAAAGATACCGATAGGAATCAGCTTATCCAAAGAATAATCCCATTTCAACCCCTGACTCACTTGGAAACCATCGATGAAGCTGAAAAATGTAATAAACATAAGGCACCGATGAGGCCAAACGGTAAGGATGGAATGACGAGGGTTAATAACAAGATTAATAGGAACCATGGATGGGGGCTGTAGTAGAATTTCCGTTTTTCCCCCCTAGCAGTCACTCCTTCCTCAATCGGTGTTTTCCTTAATTTTAGCATATAGACGTAAAAGAGAGAAAACATACCCGCATGAACCATGAATTATAACCAGGTCGCTCTATAATACTGAGTATCAAACTTACAATCGTAAAGAGACCAGAGAAAATCTGAAGAAACTTATTATTAAATACCTGTCTTTTTTTCCAATCCAAATAAGAGAGCTTGGCCTTTGGATGACTAAGTTCATAGGCATAAACTGTCATCTCTTCTAGTTTCTGGTCTGTCTCCTCCGTCATCATTTGGGGAGCCATTTTAGAAGTAGGAAAAGGAGCTAAAACATATCTCAGGAGATCGCCATCTGTAAATCGATGGTACTCCTTATAGATCTGTTGAAGTAAAATCGTTAGAATGCGTGGTCTTCCTTTAAAGTAGCTTCTCCACTTCTCCCAATCATTGATATCTTCATCGCTCTTGGTGAGCTTATCCATATAGAGATAACCTTCATTGTACCAGTAATCAAAATTTTCCTTTTTGTCTAGTTCATACTCCTCTACCACTGAAGGATAGGAATGGATACTCTTCCAGAAATGGAGTTTCTTCAGGTAAGGATTTGATTCCTCATCACTATAACGCTCCACAAATTGGAGAACGAGGGCTAACACTTTCGCATTGGTTAAAGGATAGACGTCCACCTTTTCTAACAAATCAAGTAGGAGAGTATGATCCTTAACTGTTTCAAAAAGATATTGCCAATCACGTAACAGTTTGTACTCGTCTTGATAGCGAGCATGGAGCAACTCATAGAAGGCTGCCTCAACTTCATCTGGATTATCTAGAGAGTAGTGACTAAAGTCAACGTTTTCTCCCAGCTCCTCTTTTACTTCTTCTAAGTAATCAGCCAAGTCATTCAAGAGTGGATAATCCTCTTCAAATATGACTTGTCGGTTTTTTTCAAGGATATAGCTTAAAACAGGAACGCTCTTGATTATTTGACGATTCTGATTTACTTGATCCAAGACCATAAAGCTCAGATAGGGGTGCTTGAAAAATTCTATCCAAGAGCTCAATTGATTTGCTTTGTTAAAATCATGGAGAATTTCTTGGCAAAGTTTATAAGAATAATAGAATTCTTCAGTGGCTTCATGTGCGCTTTCAAGCGAACTGCCTTCCTCTTCTGCTATAGCTCTTTTAACTTTCCAATACTTCAGTTTATAGTAATAGCTCCAGTACTTAAAGTCAGGTATATAGTCTTCTAGCAAGGGAATGAGGATAGAGAATTGCTCCGGTTTGTTAAAAATATAAACATCCATTTCCTCTAAAACGGATTGAACAATGTCCATATCATACTGATACTGATGAAAGAACTGACGCCATAGATGCTCTTGTTCTTCTGGACTGTAATCATCATTTTTAACAATACTTTCAATCGCATTTCGGATCAGATAAGTTTCTTCATTATAACCGCTAAAGTCAAGAGTAGACCTTGTTAATCCTTCTTGCCCCTGGTTCTCTTCGTCACCAAACGTTTCAAAGTTGAGGGTATTCTTAGCTCTTTCTTCAGAATCTCCATTTAGCTGAACTTCCTCATCATAGTCACTAAAGTCAAGGGTGGACTTTTGCTCATCCTCTTCCGCTTTAAAGGTTTCAAAGTTAAAGGAATCGCTGGTTTTATCAGTTGATTGCTGATAATCACTGAAATCAAGACTAGATCTTTCAGACTCTTCGTTCTCAGTCTTCGTTTCCTCAGTCAAGGTTTCAAAGTTGAGACTAGAGTTAGGCTTTCCATTCGCCTCTTCTTCAAGTTCAGTAGCTTCTTGAGAGTCACTCGCTTTTCTTAAACTATTTTCTGGTCTTGTATTTCTAGACCTCGCATAAGTCAAGGCTTTTTGGTAAGCTTCAACAATTTCTTGGTAAATTTCTGGTTGGTCTTCTGGGTGATAGAGCCGAACCAGTTCAGCATAACGCCTTCTAATAAGCTTGACGTCAGTCGTTGGCTCTATCCCTAAAGTTTCCCATATATTCATAAGGTCTCCTCTTTTACAGTCCTCGCTCTAGGAAGTCTAGATAGTTTGAAAATGATTGATAGAGTTTTGGCAAATGATAAACAGATGCTTGGCTGACCTCTTCTTCAAATCGTCTAGTTTCAGCCATTAGCTCATCTCTTCTTCTCCCCAAGAGCATACTGTACACGCGATTCGCTTTTTCAATCAAGAAACGATAAACCTCTGTTTCTTGAGCATTGATCTTATAGCGAGTCAACTCTGCTTGCTTAGCCTTAATTTCCTTTTCTGTCAGAGTAACACTATCTTGGAGAATAACATGACTAAAGACTTCCTGTGTTGAATCAATTTTCACTTCGACATCCAAAATTCCATTTAAATCATAGGTAAACCGAACTGTGAAACTTTCATTTACTCTAGTATTGACAGGGACGGGAACTTCTAATTCTCCTAGGAACAGGTTTTGTGATGCCTTCATCATCTCACCTTGATAGACCTTTATCTTGACTTGACTCTGTCCCAATTCAGCCGTATAGTACTGCTCGATGCGTGAAGCAGGTAGGGTAGAATTTCGCTCAATAATCGGCGAAAAACGGTCTCCAACTATCTCAATTCCTAGTGTAAAAGGACAAATATCAGACAGCAACAAATCACGTATCTCACCCTGCCGTTCTTTTATTCCTGCTAGAAGTGCACAACCTCTCGCAATCATCCGATCAGGATCATCCGAAACCTGAACCATTTGATTGATACAGTAAGACAAAAAGTCCTGAACCAAGCGGAGTTTCGAAGTCCCCCCAACAAGAACAAAGTTATCTGATGATACATAGCTATAGCGCGCATCCATCAAGGCACGGTCCAAAACAGCCTTAACACGTGCTAGCAGAGGTTGACAAAGCTCATAAAAGCGTTGGTAGCTCAAGTCTAAAGTGTATTCTTGTTCTTGGTCCAGAACTGTCATCTTCACTTCTTCTTTATCATTGAGTTCTAGCTTTGTCTTTTCAGCCTGTACCAGAATCTTACTATAAAATTCTCGGGAAATCGTATCCTTGGTTAATTGATTGGAGGCTAAAAATTCCTCAGCAATAGCCGCAGTAAAGTCTTCTCCTCCCAATCGATTGTCCCCTGCAATCGACACGATTTCGACGATATTATCAAAAAGCTCCACAACTGAAATGTCTAGAGTTCCACCACCAAAATCGACTACAATAAAAGATTGATCTTCCTGGTTTACCATAGATCTTTTAGCAAGAGCCGCTGCGGAAGGTTCATTGATAATCCGGTCAATCTGAACTCCAGCAAATTTTCCTGCTAGTTTGGTCGCATAGCGTTGAGCATCGTTGAAATAGGCTGGTACACTGACAATCACTTCCTCAACCTTTTCTCCAAGATAGGTCTCTGCATCGTCTACCAACTTTCGAATGATAAAAGAGCTTAATTCTTCAGCCTTATATGCTCGATTTCCTATGGTCAGTTCATGCTTGGTCCCCATAAAACGCTTGAACTGAGAGACCGTCTTGTCCGGGTGGGTCACCAAGCGTTCCTTGGCAATTTTTCCAACTATAATCTCATCATTGTCATCCAAAGCCACAACAGAAGGCGTCAAATACTCACCAAAAGCATTGGGAATCAGCTTGACCTGGCCATCTTGGTATACCCCTACTAAAGAATTAGTCGTTCCTAAATCAATACCTACTATCATCTTCTTCTAACTCCAAATCTTTTTTAGATATTCCTATTATACAGGAAATATCCTATTTTCTTTGAAAAAATCTGTGATTTACTCTCTAAAATAGAAAATCATTTATGGAAAATAAAAAAGTTTCACCCTACTCTTGCGGTAAAAACCACGAGAGTAAGAATGAAACAGTTTGTCATTATTTACCAAGTTTTGCTTTAGCTGCATCTGCAAGAGCTGTGAAAGCTGCTGCATCGTTAACAGCCAAGTCAGCAAGCATTTTACGGTTAACTTCGATTTCAGCCAATTTCAAACCATGCATCAATTGTGAGTATGAAAGTCCGTTCAAACGAGCTGCCGCATTGATACGAGTGATCCACAATTTACGGAAGTCACGTTTTTTCTGACGACGGTCACGGTATGCATAGTAGTAAGAGTTCATTACTTGTTCTTTTGCAGTACGGAACAAGATGTGTTTAGCTCCATAGTAACCTTTTGCTAATTTAAGAATACGTTTACGACGTTTGCGTGATACAACGCCACCTTTAACACGTGCCATGTTTTATTTCCTCCAAATATTTCCTAGAATTGTTTACTTACTGTTAGGCTATTATTTCAAGCGAGTAAGCATTGCTTTGATACGTTTGAAATCTCCTGAATGCACCATAGATGCTTTACGAAGATGACGACGTTGTTTCTTAGTTTTTCCGTGGAAACGGTGAGAAGTGTAAGCACGGAAACGTTTAAGTCCACCAGAACCTGTACGTTTGAAACGTTTAGCTGATGCGCGGTGTGTTTTTTGTTTTGGCATGATTTTTTCTCCTTTATTTAACTTTCTGACAATTATTTTTTGTCAGTTGCTGGCGCCAACTGCATGAACATTTGGCGTCCATCCATCTTAGCTCGTTGTTCAATGATCGCAATATCTTGTGTTGCTTCAGCAAACTCGGCTAAAACTTTTGCACCAATCTCTTTATGGGTGATCATACGCCCTTTAAAGCGAATGGATACCTTAACTTTATTTCCTTTTTCAAGGAACTTGCGTGCATTGCGAAGTTTTGTGTCAAAGTCACCCTTGTCAATAGTTGGACTCAGACGAACTTCTTTCACAGTAACAACACTTTGTTTTTTACGTTGTTCTTTTTGCTTTTTCTGATACTCAAATTTGAACTTACCGTAGTCCATAATTTTAGCAACAGGCGGTTTTGCTTGGGGTTGAATCAATACTAAGTCAACATTTGCACTATCAGCCAATGCTTGCGCTTCGCTGAGTGGCTTGATGCCTAGCTGTTCCCCCTCAAGACCGATCAAGCGAACTTCACGTACACGAATTTCATCATTGATGAATAAGTCTTGCTTTGCTATGGTTTTCACCTCTTTTTTATTATTAGAGAAAAACAATAGCGGACTCGTAATAATACAAGCCCGCACGTTATGATAGCGTTTCTTAGAAACTTTTCATCCGTAGGGCCAGGCAACTTGATGTCACAAGGCGAGAAGCTCTCACTTCTGCTTTTCTCAACTTTTATATGATACCAAGTTTTCTATCCCTTGTCAAGATAAAAAGTCAATTTTTCGAGAAGTTTGTCTATTTTATCGAACCGTTTCAATTCGCCAACTATTCCATCCTTTAAAGCGGATAGCTCCTTGCTGGTCAGTTCGGTAAATCTTACTCTTGATATTTTCCAGTTGTGTCAAGGTTTCCTGATGAGGGAGTTTTGCTCGATTGCTCTTTCCAACTGAAATGAGAGTGAACTCCGGTTTGAGCTGTTCTAGGAAAGCTGAATTGGATGATGTTTTAGCACCGTGTTGGCCTGCTTTCAGGACATCCACCTCTAAGTCAGGGTATTGCTTTAGAAGATCCTTCTCTCCCTTCTCTTTCAAATTTCCTGTGAAGAGAAAGTGCTTATCCAAAAGTTTCCCATAAAGAATCAGGGAACCATCACGATCCCCATCTCCAATCTGCCTTGAAGATAGGACTTCTAAGTAACCGCCAAAAATCGGCAAGCTCTCCCCTGCTGTCACACTGCGTACCTTGGTTTGACTTGCTTCTAGTTCCGCTACAAATTCCTTCTGCGTCAAACTTCCTCTTGATACTAAAATCTCCCCTACATGGAAAGCCTTGGTCACCTCCAGCAAATCTCCAACATGCTCCTTGTCTGTGTTGGTCAAAATCAAGTGGTCAATTTTGGCTACTCCACGACTTTTTAGATAGGGAATCAAGGTGCGCTGAGCATTGCTGGTCGTCGTCTTTTCTTGCCAAGCTTGGATTTTCTTGTCAGTCTCTGCCTTTCCTCCCACATCTATGAGAATGGTTTTCCCAGTTACATCCCGTAGGAAAATACTTTCTCCCTGCCCTACATCCAGCATGGTAATTTCATTTTCCAGAGGATGCTTGATTAAGAAAAAGAGCCCTACGACAAAGAGACTGAATCCTGCTAGTCTTTTGATGTTTTTCCTCATGTCATAGACTAAGGCTAATGAAACTAACAGTAGAATCAACAGCCATGCGTTGGGTTGTCCAAAGACCAAGGGCCTACTTGCCATCTGTGAAACCAAGCGAATGATGCCCTCCAACCACTCAAAGACAAAGTTGAACTGAGTGACTGGGTAAACAAAAGACAGAATAAATAAGATGGACAAAAGCGGTAAGAATACCACATCAAACAGAAAAGAAAAGACAAAGGTCAAAAGGATAGACCAAGGCTGAAATTCTGCAAAATAGAAGGATAGAATAGGCAATATTCCCAAGGAAATGACCAGACTTTCTCTAGTAACAGCCTTGAGTCCCTCCCCTTCTTTACTAGTCATGGTCAAGATAAAGGCGTAGGCACAGGACAAGACTCCTCCTGCTGTCAAGAAAAAGTTGGGCATGATGATAAAGAGGACAAGCACCGTCAAGGCAAAATTATCCAAACCCTTAACACCATGTTGGGCCAGTAACTTTTGCAAGAGACTGCGAATGACTGAAGCTGAAAATCCTGTCAGACCTGCATAGATAAGGGAAAAGGGATAAGTTAGCCACTTCAACTTTTCTTGGGTCAAGCCCAATCGCAAGAGGAGTTTCTTAAAGGCATCCATAAAGAAGCCCACTTGCATACCTGACAAGGCAAATAGATGGATAATTCCAAGACTAGAATAGAGCTCATTCATTTCCTCAAAGTCCGTATCTAGATGTCCCAGCAAGAGACCCGTCATATAATTGCGCATAGGATCTGGAAAGTGCGTCTTGATCCAAACTACAGCCTTTCGACGTAAACTAGACAGATTTTCTCCTATATCCCAACTGCTAACCTTTTTAAGTGACTGGATACTCTTGATAGTCAAAGTTTGGTAAATTCCTTGAGTCTTTAGATAGGCTTGATAGTCAAATCCACCAAAATTCCTCTGACCTTCAGGCTCTGAAAGTTTTCCTTCTATCTCTATCTCGTGAAGGTCTGTTAAGGCCAGAAAGAGCTCTTTCTCCTCCTCGGACTGGAGTTTATAGTAAACTTGGAAGGTACGGCCGTCAGCCTTGCCCCGAAAGAACAGACTATCTCCATTGACCTTGATAGTGTCAGGCAACATCCGTACCCTCTCAACAGAATCCAATAGGTTCTGACTAGCTTGTGTCTGTTGCCAAGTTTGAAACAAAAACCAAAATCCAAAAATTCCACAAAACGCTAGAACTTTACCGGCCGATTTCCAAGGAAATTGGAAAAAGAGACAGACAAGCAAAAAAACAAAACCTAGCAGTGAGAGATAGGACGCTCCTAAAATGCATAGTAAAGCCAGAGTAACAGAAAACTCAGATAGATTAGGGGGATAGGGAAATTCTTAATCCACTGTGACATAATCTTTTAGCTTTTCTATGGTCTTAGCACCAATACCAGAGACCTTCTTTAATTCATCTACCGACTTGAATTTGCCATTTGCCTCACGATGGTCGATAATATCCTGGGCTCGTTTTCCTCCCAAGCCTTTGACCTGCTTGAGTTCTTCCAGACTGGCTTTATTGAGGTTAACCTTCTTATCTTTACTTGTCGAAGGAGTCGTTCCAGAGGCAACCTGCTGACTAGCTGCTTCTTCTCCCTTAGTTGGAACATAGACAAGAGCCTCGTCACTGACTTTCTGAGCGAGATTGAGCGATTTACTATCTGCCTCCTCTGTCAAGCCACCAGCCTTCTGAACGGCATCATGAACCCGACTACCTACTGGCAAATCATAAATTCCTGGCGATTTAACAGCACCTTTGACATCTACTGTGATTAGATCTTGTTCAGCAGACTCATCCTTTTCTTCCTTCTTGATTTCCTTTTCAGATGATGAATCCTTTGAAACAGCTGCAACTTCAGCCTGCAAGTTTGTTTCTGTGACGGGTTTTTGTGTAGATGGTTTTAGCAAGAAAAATCCGCCCAAGGCCAAACCCAAACCAGCACAGATGACAATGATTTTATACTCTTTGATTTTCTCGATAATTGCTTCCATATTTTCTCCTCTCTTAAGTTATTCGCAAGAGAAAGAAAAAAACAGCTGAAAAATCTTTTCACCTGCTTATTTATTTGCAAAATAGTCTTCCTTAGTCAAGACATAATGAACCCTTGTGATCATTCGACCTGGTTCTTTATTATCCATTCTGGCATAGGGTTCTTCGTGGGAAAAACGCATACCTGATTTCTCCATGACCTTTCCTGATGCGGGATTGTCTTTATCGTGAAGAGCGGTCAACTTGTTCATTCCAATCTTCTCAAAAGCCAGTTCAATCACGGCACGATTGGCTTCTGTCATCAATCCCTGATTCCAATACTTTTGGTTGATAATGTAACCAATAGCTGCTTTTTTGAGAAGGGGGTCGATCTTGTGCAAGTCAATGGTACCAATAAACTGACCAGTGCTTTTTAATTCGATTCCCCAACGGCCCAAGGGACTAGCCAAGTAAAACTGAGCGATGTTGTTCTTGGTTTCTTCTAGGCTTTGATTTGTTGGAAAAGTGTAGCGTGTATTTTCTCTGTCTGAGGCATACTCAAACATAGCTTCTGCATCGTCCAAGGTTACAGGTCGGAGCAACAAACGCTCCGTTTCTATTGATGGATACTGGGCAAATTTCACAAATATTGATTCCATACTTTTCCCTCCATTAGAGCTTGATTCTCACTAGTCTAGCATAAATAAATTTGGATGACAAGTTTTTCTTGATTTTTGAAGCGGTTTCATATACAATAAAACCATCACATTTTTGATTTATGAACTAAAATGTGACAACTAAAACAAGACCGTCAATTGAAAGGTAGGTTATCTCTATGTTAATCGGAATCCCAAAAGAAATTAAAAATAATGAAAACCGTGTTGCCCTCACTCCTGCTGGCGTCCATAGTTTAGTCAGTCGCGGGCATCGTCTCCTCATCGAATCAAATGCTGGTCTCGGTTCAGGATTTACTGATTCGGACTATCAAAAGCAAGGAGCTGAGATTGTCGCTACTGCTGCTGAAGCCTGGGCTGCCGAGTTGGTCGTGAAAGTAAAAGAACCACTAGCTTCTGAATATGATTATTTGCGCGATGATCTTCTCCTCTTCACCTACTTGCACATGGCCGCTGCTCCAGAATTAGCAGAAGCTATGTTAGCAGCAAAAACAACAGGAATTGCCTATGAAACTGTTCGTGACAATCAAGGACAACTACCTCTCCTCGTTCCTATGAGTGAGGTTGCAGGCCGTATGGCTGTTCAAATCGGAGCTCACTTCCTTACTAAGCAAGCTGGTGGTTCTGGTGTCCTATTAGGTGGTGTGCCGGGTGTTCCAAAAGGAAAAGTAACCATCATCGGTGGTGGTGTCGTCGGTACACATGCTGCCCGCATCGCCCTTGGTCTTGGTGCTCAAGTGACTATTTTAGATATCAGTGCGAAGCGTCTCTCGGTTCTAGAAGAAGTCTTTGGAAACCAAATTCAAACTCTTATGTCTAATTCATTCAACATCGAAGCAAGTGTGAGAGATGCTGATGTAGTGATTGGTGCGGTTCTCATCCCTGGTGCCAAAGCACCAAAATTGGTGACAGATGAGATGGTCAAACAAATGCGTCCAGGCTCTGTCATCGTTGATGTTGCCGTTGACCAAGGTGGCGTTATCGAGACAGCTGACCGTGTGACAACGCACGATGAACCTGTCTATGAAAAACATGGTGTTCTCCACTATGCCGTTGCCAATATCCCTGGTGCGGTCGCCCGTACTTCTACTATCGCCCTAACCAATGTCACTCTTCCTTATATCGAAGCATTGGCTGACAAAGGATTCGCACAAGCAATTGCTGAAGATGAGGGCTTGCGTCAAGGTGTGACCACTTATCAAGGTTACTTGACCAGCCTCCCAGTTGCTCAAGGTCTCGATAAAGATCATACGTCAATCGACGAACTTGTTTAACAACAATCAGTCATTAAATCAGAAAAAGAGCAGTTCAAATGGAACTGCTCTTTTTTTGCTATTCTGTCTCTTCCTTCTTTTCTTCATTCTTAACTGGAGCTGGTTCATAAGCTCGTATAATCTGAGCGACAACTGGATGGCGAACCACATCCTTGGCTGAAAAATGAACAAAGTCGATTTGGTGAATATTCTTGAGCTTTTCTTGGGCATCAATCAAACCTGACTTGACGTTACGTGGTAGGTCAATCTGGCTGATATCTCCATTGACAATCATCTTCGAATTAAATCCTAAACGAGTCAGGAACATCTTCATCTGCATGATGGTTGTATTTTGTGCCTCATCTAAAATGACAAAGGCATCATCCAAGGTCCGACCACGCATGTAGGCAAGGGGCGCAATTTCGATAATTTCACGCTCCATGAGACGAGTCGTTTGGTCTTTGCCGAGAATCTGATACAGAGCGTCGTAAACTGGTCGAAGGTAAGGATCCACCTTCTCTTTGAGATCACCCGGAAGAAATCCTAGACTCTCACCTGCTTCGACTGCTGGTCGAGTGAGGATAATTCGCTTGACTTGCCCACGTTTAAGGGCAGTCACTGCCAAGGTCACTGCAAGAAAAGTCTTCCCTGTCCCTGCTGGTCCGATTCCAAAGGTCACATCATGCTGTTTGACACTGTCCACATAAAGCTTTTGACCCAAGGTTTTGACACGGATCGGTTTCCCAGTATTGTCTTTGATAATTTCTTCTTCGTAAAGGGCGACAAACTTGTCGATTTCATCGTTTTTGACCATGCTAATCGCAGTCACCACATCTGGCGTGCCAACCGTCATACCTCGATTCACCAAGACCATCAAAGCCTGGATAACCTGACGGGCTTCCTCACAGGCAGACTCTTCTCCGATAACCTGCACAATCTCCGTACGAGCATGAATCACCACATCGAGCTCTTCTTCCATCAAACGAAGATGGCGCTCATTGGAACCAAAAAGATGGAACAAGTCATCTGGATGACTCAGTTGAATGTCTATTGAATGTTCCTTCAAATAAAGAACCTCTCTAATCCGTTTATTTCTTTTTATTATAGCAAAGAGAACAATAAAATACTAGCCTCATCTCATTGTCTCTAGTGTTCTAAGTATTCTTGCCAGATGGCGTCAAAGTCTCCTAGGTTAAAAGAGAAGCTGGCATGCTCCTCCAAAAAGCGACTCACCTCATCAAAATCATCCGTGTGTTTTGGAAAAGCTGACTCCTCAAAAGCGAGATCTGCAAGATGGCTTTTGGCTATTACTTTTAGGATTGCGCTCGGTCATGAGCCAAGTGTAAAATGATTTTCTCAATTCTTTCTCCTATCAAGGGTTTTTTGATGACACTTTTCTGATTCTTGAAAATTACTGGACTTAGCCTCTGAAACGTAGTGGTTTATAAAATCTGTTTTAGCATCTGTATAGGCGTCTCGATTGTGTTCAAATTTTTTCCACAAACTTAGTTTTAATTCCTGATACGCTTGGGCAATATCTGGATGCTGGCAGAGATAATCTCTAAAATAAATCTCGTCATGATCTCCTGTCATTCGCAAATGTAAATGAAAAACTTTCTCAGCAAATCCCTGCTCTGTATATCCTTTATTTAGCGAAATCCTGTTAGGACTCTCCGACATCACTAGCCAACCATTCTTCACCAATAAATCCCTAACTCTTGCTAAATCCTCTATTTTACCTACTTCTAGCAGAATATCAACGATATTTTTGGCCCAAATATTAGGGATAGCAGTGCTACCGATATGTTCTATTCTTTTAATAACATTTGTACCCAATATTTTTTTCAGACTTGTTTTTTCCAATTCATACCAGTCTTTCCACTCTGACTTGTGCTCTACTAGAAAAATAGGAAAAAGTTGCCAGAGTTCCTCTAAACTCATTTCTTCAAGTTTCTTTATCATGTCTATAAGGTTTAAATCAACTCTGTACCAAACTGGTCTTGCTTGATTTTACCAGCCTTCATCAAGCCACCGAGTGCTTTCTTGAACTGACCTTTAGAGATACCAAAGGTTGCCTTGATGTCCTCAGGAGAAGACTTATCATTCAAGGTCATGAAACCGCCATTGCTTTCCAAGTAGGTCAAAATCATCTGAGCATCACTTTCCAACATCTCAAAAGAACGTGGTTTGAGGGATAGGTTCAAGGTACGGTCCACTTCACGGAAACCGATGACACGCGCATCTAGCACTTGCCCCAAACGTGGCTCTGCGTAACGTTCACTTGGGTGAATGAAACCAAGCATGTTATTCTCTGGTAGGTAAACAAATGTTCCTGACAGCTTGAGACGGTAAACAATGGCTGGCCAGTTTTGGTTCTGCATGTTGTTGTAAGCAGGACGAGCCAGACGTTGGAAGTCTTCCTGATACGCCAAAAGTCCCCAGATTCGGTCTTTCTTGTCCACCTCAAGACGAATGTAGAGTTTGTCGCCCTTCTTAGGCCAGAGTTCCTTGAGCTCAGGGAGGATATCGAGTGACACTACGATCTCCTTATCAGGTAGACCGGTATCGACAAAGACACCCAAGTTCTTACGAACTTCTGTTACGGTTCCCCAACCAAATTGGTCCTGAGTGGCAGTCACTTCTAGAGTGGTCAAGCGGAGTTTTTGCTTCATATCTGTATAGGCAAAACCTTTGACCGTATCCCCTACTGTATGTTGACCTTCTTCCTTAGCAAGAGCATAGGTCTGACCATCCTTTTGCACAAAGTAAAAACGGTCATTTTCATCGATGATGAGTCCAACGATAAAACTTGCAAGATTTGTATTCATATTTCCTTCTTTCGAATAAAACTCAGCCAGCAATGCCAACTGAGTTTTTCTGTTTATTTTTAGACTTCCAAGATTTCTTTTTCTTTATTGGCAGTCATGTCGTCGATGTGTTTCACAGCATCGTCTGTTACTTTTTGAATATCTTTTTCAAGAGTCTTCAATTCGTCTTCAGTGATTTCTTTTGCTTTTTCTTGCTTTTTAGCTTCGTCCATAGCGTCGCGACGGATATTGCGGACAGCCACTTTAGCATTTTCACCGACCTTCTTCACTTCTTTGGCAAGGTCACGACGAGTCTCTTCTGTAAGAGCAGGGATAACCAAACGGATCACAGAACCGTCATTAGCTGGTGTAATACCAAGATCAGAAGCGTTCAAGGCACGTTCGATGTCTTTCAATGAAGACTTGTCAAATGGTGTTACCAACAAAACACGCGCTTCTGGAATAGTAATTGAAGCGATTTGGTTAAGAGGAGTTTCGACTCCATAGTATTCTACATGGATACGGTCTAGCAAGCTTGCGTTGGCACGACCGGCACGGATACCACCAAATTCACGAGCAAGTGATTGGTGAGACTGGGTCATTCTCTCTTTTGCTTTTTCTACAATTGCATTAGCCATAATTTTCTTATTCCTTTTCTTCGATATTGTTTGAAACTGTTGTTCCGATATTTTCACCAAATACGACACGTTTGATGTTGCCTGGTTGGTTCATATTGAAGACAACCAAGTCAATGTCGTTGTCCATAGAGAGGGTTGAAGCAGTTGAGTCCATGATACGAAGACCTTTATTGATAACATCACGGTGGGTCAATTCTTCAAACTTAACGGCAGTTTTGTCTTTCTTAGGATCGGCATTGTAAACACCGTCTACACCATTTTTAGCCATAAGGATGGCATCCGCTTCGATTTCAGCTGCACGAAGGGCTGCTGTTGTATCTGTTGAGAAGTAAGGTGAACCAATCCCAGCACCAAAGATAACGATACGACCCTTTTCAAGGTGGCGAAGGGCACGTCCACGTACATAAGGTTCTGCCACTTGTTGCATGGCAATGGCTGTTTGTACACGCGTATCGACACCAACTTGTTGCAATGAATCTGCCATCACAAGAGCATTCATCACGGTCCCAAGCATTCCAGTGTAATCTGCCTGAACACGGTCCATTCCAGCTTCTGCAGCAGGTTCCCCACGCCAGAGATTTCCTCCACCAATAACAAGGGCAATTTCGATACCTAAGCTATGAACTTCTTGAATCTCTTTTGCGATTGTTTGAACTGTCTGGATATCAATCCCTACGCCACGTTCACCGGCAAGGGCTTCACCTGATAACTTGATTAAAATACGTTTATACTTGGGATTCGCCATTTTTACTCTCCTTTTTTTATCCTACCTATTTTATCACAATTTCTAAGATTTTTATAGTATCATGAGCAATTCTTTGAAAAAAATTAAACCGTTAAAAATTCCTCTAAGTCGGTAAGAGCACGCTCTGCAATTTTTTCATAACGAGCCTTCTTATCACGGATACGCTCGCCTTCCAACTCCTTGATAATGCCAAAGTTGACATTCATGGGTTGGAAATGTTTGCTATCAGCGTGAGTGATGTAATGAGCCAGACTTCCAATCGCTGTGGTCTCTGGGAAGATAGCTTCACTTTCACCCTTAAAGAGACGAGCTGCGTTAATACCTGCAACCAAGCCTGAAGCTGCTGACTCAACATAGCCTTCTACACCCGTCATTTGACCAGCAAAGAAAAGGTTTGGCTGTTTCTTAGAACGATAGGTCTGCTCAAGAAGATTTGGCGAATCCATGTAAGAATTGCGGTGCATGACCCCATAGCGAACAAACTCCGCATTTTCAAGACCTGGAATCATTTGGAAGACACGCTTTTGTTCTCCCCATTTGAGGTGGGTCTGGAAACCGACGATATTGTAAAGGCTACCAGCCGCATTATCCTGACGAAGCTGGACAACTGCATACGGTGTTTTGAACTCCCCGTCACGAGGGCCTGTATAATCGTCTGGATACTCTAAACCGACTGGTTTCATTGGACCATAAAGCATGGTTTTAATGCCACGCTTAGCCATGACTTCGATAGGCATACAACCTTCAAAGTACTTTTCTTTTTCAAAAGAATTGAGCGGAGCTTCCTCGGCATTGACCAAGGCTTCATGGAAATCCATAAACTCTTGCTTGGTCATAGGGGCATTGAGGTAGGCCGCTTCTCCCTTGTCATAACGAGACTTGAGATAAACCTTGCTCATATCAATTGTGTTGACATCGATAATCGGCGCCGCCGCGTCATAGAAATAGAATCCATCCCCATCATTAAGTGCATGAATCTTTTCAGCTAGGGCATCGCTGGTTAAAGGACCAGTAGCGACAACTGTAATAACATCCGTTGGCAATTCTGTGATTTCATCACGAACCACTTCAATCAAGGGATGGTTGGCCACTTTTTCAGTCACCATTTGAGAGAAACCATCACGGTCCACCGCAAGGGCTCCACCAGCAGGAACACGTGTAGCTTCAGCAGATTCCAAGATAACAGAACCCAAGCGACGCATTTCTTCCTTGAGAAGCCCAACTGCATTGGTCAAAGCATCCCCACGTAAGGAATTGGAACAAACCAATTCAGCAAAATTATCTGTTTTGTGCTGAGGTGTTGACTTGACACCACGCATTTCATAGAGTTTAACTGGAATACCACGTTCTGCGATTTGGTAGGCTGCTTCAGACCCTGCCAAGCCAGCACCGATAACATTGATATAAGATTGAGACACGACACTAATACCTCTTTGGGTGGAACCTAAGTTCATATCAAAACAAGCTACTAGACTGTTTGACACCCACAAATCTTTCTAATTTTTCTTCTACTAGTATAACAAAAAAAGGGAAGATGGCAAACTTCCCTGTTTAGTCATTTTCTTGATTTTCTTCCCAATCGTGGTAGGCAGCATAGAGCTGGCTTTTATTCCACTGGTAGAGTTTCGCAACTTCCTTAATGGCTTGATTTTTCTTCATTCCTTGCTGGATACGAGCTTGGATTTCTGAAAACAAGTCCTCCTCGTCCTTTTCCTCCACATCCTGACTGGCACCTTCAACGATGAGAAGGCATTCCCCCTTGAGTGGCGTTTCAGCGATGCTTTCTAGTAGCTCTGAAATCTTTCCTCGTTGGTATTCTTCATAGATTTTAGTCAATTCCCTGACCAAGACTACCGAGCGGTCACCGTAGACTTCTAGCATATTTTCCAATGTATCTGCCACACGATGAGGTGATTCATAGAAAATTTGTGTTTCAGGATAGTCTTTTTTTGAGTCGAAAAATTGCTTTTGCTGGCCTGATTTTCTCGGTAAGAAACCGTAAAAGATATGTGGCTGTGGCGCTAAACCACTGGCAATCAAGGCAGAAATCCCTGCAGAGGCACCCGGAACTGTGACAACAGCAATCTCTTCCTCGATGGCTGCCTTGACTAAATCGTGACCAGGATCCGATATGCTAGGCAGCCCCGCATCCGAAACCTGAGCAATACTCTGCCCCGCTTTCAGAAAACCAATCAAATCAGGAATTTTTTCCTTGGCATTGTGCTCATGAAAACTGATCTGCTTGGTGGAAATGTAAAAATGCTTGAGCAAAAGACCAGTATTGCGCGTGTCCTCAGCCGCAATCCAGTCCACCTCTTTCAAAGTCTGGATGGCACGAAAGGTCATATCGTCTAGATTGCCAATCGGCGTTGCTACTAGGTAAAGCTTGCCATAGGGAGTTTGCCCCTTAAAACTTTTTTGAATCTGCATGCTTACTCCCTGTATAACAACTCATCACAGAACATACATTCCTCGTCCTGCTCTCGGCGTTGTCCATAAAAATCATTACATACGTGAAACCCATCTTTATAGATCCGACGCACGCTTTCACGAACATGCTTGGCTTTGACGGGAGCATCTGCTTCCACCTCGCCTAAGCGTTCGCGCAACTTACTATTTTCCAAGCGAAGAGCTGTATTTTCCTCTACCAGGCTCTTGAGATTTTTCTTGATGGCTTCCACATCGGCCAAGGTCACCAATAACTGTTGAGAAAAATCGTCCAGTGCATCAAATAATTCTTTTTTGTCCATAAACCAGCCCTTTCCTTTCTATATCGTTCATTTTTAATACTCAATGAAAATCAAAGAGCAAACTAGGAACTAGCCGCAGGCTGTACTTGAGTACGGCAAGGCGACGTTGACGTGGTTTGAATTTGATTTTCGAAGAGTATGAGTTTATATTTCTTTCAAGACCAGATATTCCATAGCATTTTGAAAGCTGACATTGGCTTGCCACATTTTTCTAGCTTCTAGCAAATCTTGTAAAATCTGTCTAATCCTTACTTGCAAGAGGTCCTGTCCACAGAGCACTTCGAGGATTCGCAAGACCTGATCCTGCTTTTCCTTGTCATCTGCCAAACTAGCTAATTTGGCTACTTGCAAATAACTTTCTTTTTTCTTAGCTACTAACCAAGTCAGCAGGCGTTCACTTTCATCCACCAAGGTCCAAAAACTTGCCTGATTGACCAACTTTTCTTCTTCAGCACGCGATTGACAAAACTGGGCTAAGAGAGTCGCTTTTTTCTTGACCAGACCCGCTTGTTCTAATTGATGGATGAGCTTTTCTTCTTGCTTTTTAAAGTGGAAAATCTGGGTCCGACTACGGATAGTTGGCAAGATTTTTTCCTCATCACTAGTTAAGAAGAAAATGTAAACTTCACTCTGAGGTTCTTCGATGACCTTAAGCAGAGAGTTAGCTGCGTTGGGATGCATTTTTTCGGCCTGCTCGATAATAAAGACCTGTTGCTGGCTTTCAATCCCTGATTGGGAAAACTGACCCACCAATTCCCGAATTCGTTCTGTCTTGATGACCTGATTGACTGGCTTAATCAAGGTAACATCGGGGAATTCTTCCTGCTCAATCAGCTTGCAGTTTCGGCATTTCTCACATGGTAGAACGCCTACTTTATCCGTACAAAAGAGGCTCTTAGCCAAAAACTGCGCCATTTCCAAGCTTCCAAAGAAACCTGAAAAAAGATAGGCGTGATTGAGCTGGTCTTGTTCTAGGATACGGACAAAGCGGTCAAACTGTTCTGGCTGCCAAGCCTTTAGTTGATCTTGTTTCATTTTGCCAATCCCATTCTGTCAAACAAGACAGCCTTGGTCGTTTCCACAACTTGCTCCAAAGGAAGACTGGCATCAATCTTGGCAATACGATTTCCTTCTTTGTCCAGAAGAGAAAGGTAACCTTGACGAACTTTCTTGTGCAAGTCCAAACCTTCCAAGTCCAAACGATTGACCTCGCGATCACTATTGGCAGCAATGCGAGCCAGCCCCTCTTCCACCTCAATGTCAAAATAAAGTGTCAAATCAGGTTTGAGACCATCTGTCGCAAAGTGATTGAGCCAATCAATGGCATCAATATCCAATCCACGGCCAAATCCCTGATAAGCAAGAGAACTATCGATGAAGCGGTCCATAATGACCAACTTGCCAGCTTCAAGGGCTGGAAGAACTTTTTCCACCAAGTGCTGTCTGCGACTGGCGATATAGAGAAGAAGCTCTGTTTTAGGATCCATCTGAGTATGACTTGGATCCAAAATCACTTGACGGATCTTCTCCCCAATCAAGACTCCACCTGGCTCACGGGTGGTCAGCACCTCTACTCCTTTTTCCTCTAAAATTGGGAGTAGAGCCTCTAAAACGCTGGTCTTCCCTGCTCCCTCTGGTCCCTCAAGAGAGACTAAAAATCCTTTTGACATGTCTAACTCATTTCTTTTTTTCTACCTTCTATTCTATCAAAAAAATAGGTTTTTGTGACAATCTTTTTGTGTCTTCTCCATTCAATCGACCATAAAAGAGGTTGGTAGTCATCCAACCTCTTATTTACCTAGTTCTTGTGTTCGTTTGTAAGATTGATGAACTGCGTCCATGATTGTGCCTCTAAAGGCATGTTCTTCCAGACTTGCTACACCCGCGATAGTCGAACCTCCTGGGCTGCAAACTTGGTCTTTCAATACTCCAGGATGTTGTTGACTTTCGAGGACCATTTGCCCAGCGCCGACTACTGTTTGGGCTGCCATTTTCAAGGCCGTTTCTCGTGGCAATCCTGTCTGAACACCCGCATCTGCTAAAGCCTCAATAAAAAGATAGACAAAGGCTGGTCCACAACCTGCAAGACCTGTCGCCGCATCGATTAAGCCATCCCCCAGCTCCACCAAGAGACCGGCCTTGGCTAATAACTGACAAAAAAGACTATTGTCCTCAGCACGACAATTTGCTGACATGGCATAACTAATCACTCCTTGGTCGATAGCTACTGGAGTATTGGGCATGATGCGAATGATTCGGTGGTGACTTGGAAGAAGTCTAGCCAGTTTTTCTAAGGTCAATCCAGCCGCCATGGAAATCAAAAGAAGACTTTCTCGTTTTTCAAGGATGGTCTGGTATTGAGCAAGCAGTTCAGAAAACTGAGCAGGCTTAACTCCTAGAAAAATCACATCTGCTTCTGCAAAAATTTCTTCATTACTGGAAGCCTGACCGCCGAAGTTGGCGATGAAAGCATCTACTTTCGCTTGACTGCGATTGGCAAGGAGAATCTGAGCACCCGTCTTGGCCTGCAAAACAGCCTTAGCCAAGCTAGCTCCCATATTTCCCAAACCAATAAATCCAATCTTCATCTCTTACTCCCTTATCTGTCCGTCACCAGTAACCACATACTTGTAGCTGGTCAATTCCTTCAAGCCCATTGGACCACGCGCATGCAGTTTTTGGGTTGAAATCCCCATCTCACATCCAAGACCAAACTGGCCTCCATCAGTGAAGCGCGTTGAAGCATTGACATAAACCGCTGCTGAATCCACTTGATCTGTAAAGAAAGCCGCAGCTTCAGCATTTTCCGTCACAATCGCATCCGAATGATGGGTACTGTGGGCTTCAATATGCGCAACCGCTTCTTCTAAACTGCTCACGACCTTAACTGCTAAGATATAGTCTAAAAACTCGGTGTCAAAGTCTTGGGCCTCAGCTAATCGACCTGAAAGAAAGTGACTTGCTTTGCTATCCAAGCGGAATTGAATTGGTTCCAGTCCAGATTCCTTACGCTCTGCAACCAGAACTTGCTCCAAGCGAGGAAGAAAACGTGCTGCCTTGTCTTCATGAATCAGCAAAACCTCCATAGCATTGCAGACAGAAGGACGACTGGTTTTAGCATTGTTGATGATGGCTAGTGCCTTGTCTTCATCAGCATCCTTATCCACATAGACATGGACAATCCCAGTTCCTGTCTCAATAACAGGCACGATAGCATTTTCAACCACTGCATTAATCAAGCCAGCGCCTCCACGAGGAATGAGAAGATCTAGATAACCCTTGGCCTTCATCATGGCATAGCTACTTTCACGGCTGGTATCTTCCACCAGTTGAATCACCTCTGGATGGATGGTAGTTGTCTCCAAACCCTTCTTCAAGGCTTTGACAATAGCATGAGCTGTTTGGTAGGCGTCCTTACCACTACGAAGAACGACCGCATTTCCACTCTTGAGAGCCAAAGCAGCCGCATCAGACGTCACATTTGGACGGCTTTCATAGATAATACCAATAACTCCCATGGCCACACGCTTCTTAGTAATAACCAAACCATTTTCAAGATGATTGGTTTCTAAAACTTCACCGATTGAATCTGGTAAAGCAACCACTTCACGAATCCCTCTTGCCATCGCTTCTATACGTCCTTCATCCAAATAAAGACGATCCAGCATGACATCTGAAATTTTCCCCTTGGCTGCTGCCATATCAAGAGCATTGGCCGCTAAAATTTCCTCACTAGCTGCTAATAAGTGATCAGCCATAGCTAGCAAGGCTTGGTTTTTCACTGTTTCACTGGCAGTGTTGATTGACTTTTTAACAGCTTGTACCTGTTCAAATTGTTCTTGTGTCCTTACCATTTTTCACCTCTAAAATTCTGTAAAGAGCAGCTGGATTTCAGGAGTGATGGAAATCCAGTCATCACGGTGAATCAAGACTCCCTTAGCTTTTTGAGAACGGAGCATATCTTCTAGGGCTGAGACACCAAACTGGACACGTCCCTTTCCAAGAGATTGACCTGTTTCTTTATCTGCTACTGTAACAATATCATGGTAAGAGAAGTTCCCTTCCACTTCTACCACACCTGATAAAAGGAGACTTTTCCCGTTTTTTGAAAGTGCTTCTGCAGCTCCACCATCTACCAAATCGTTCCCTGACTTTGAGCATAGAAGCTAGCCATTGTTTCTGAGTACGAAGGCCTTTCTCTTGCGCAACAAAGAAGGATCCATCCTTGGTCTCGTCCGCGGCCTCAATCAGAGCATCTGATTTCATGGACGAGCAGATATAGACTGGCACCCCTGACTCCGTTGCGATCGTAGCCGCCTTGATCTTAGTCAACATACCCCCAGTACCATTAGACGAACCCGCTCCACCAGCCATATCAATAATCTCACGATTGATAGTCTCTATTTTCTCAAGACGTTTGGCTGTTGGATCTGAGTTGGGATTTCCAGTATAGAGACCGTCCACATCTGTCAAGAGAACTAAAAGGTCTGCTTGGACCATCGCCGCTACCTGGGCACTCAGAGTGTCATTGTCCCCAACCTTGAGTTCATCAATGACGACACTATCGTTCTCATTGATTATAGGAATGGCACCACGATGAAGCAATACAGACAAGGCCTGATGGGCATTCTTATAACGACGTTTATCTACAAAATCATCCTGTGTCAGCAAGATTTGTGCGGAGACGATTTGGCGCATGAGGAGGTTGGTTGTGTATTCTTCTAGGAGCAAACCTTGTCCTACTGCGGCCGAGGCCTGCTTATCTGCAATCTTGGTCGGCCGTTTTTTAAAACCTAAAGCACCAAATCCAGCGGCAACTGCCCAGATGACACCAAAATCAACTCATGTCCAGCCTCATGCAACATAGCCAATTGTTGGGTAATTGCCTTTACTTTACTTCTTGATAAACTCCCGTCTTCATTTGTCAACGACGAAGTCCCCACCTTAAAGACGATTCGTTTGTACTTCATATTCTCACTCCGATTCTTCATATTTATCCATTATAACATGAATACTTTAAAATAGAAAAGACTTGAAATGAAAAAGGTTGAGACAAGGCATCTCAACTCTTTTATCTATTCTCAGTTTTACGCAATCTTTCCAGCGTTTCTTTAAAAATTTCTGGAATATCTGCTGTGAATTCCAAGGTTTCACCTGTTCTCGGATGGGTAAATCCTAGAGTTTTAGCATGGAGAAATTGCCCATGTCCCTTAAGTGTCTTACGAGGACCATAGACCTCATCACCAGCGACCGGATGGCCAATATAAGCCATATGGACACGGATTTGGTGGGTACGTCCTGTCTCTAGTTGCAACTCTAACAAACTATAATCTCCAAAGCGTTCCAAGACTTGAAAACGGGTCACAGCTGGCTTCCCTTTAGCAGTCACAGCCTGTTTCTTACGGTCTTTTTCGCTCCGACCAATCGGCGCTTCAATCACACCACGGTCATTAGGCAGATTACCGTGAACAATCGCCCAGTATTTGCGGAGAGACTTCTTATCCTTGAGTTCTTGAGCGAGTTCTAAATGTGCCTCATCATTTTTCGCAATCATAAGGAGACCAGACGTGTCCTTGTCAATGCGGTGAACGATGCCTGGGCGAAGAATCCCATTGATACCTGACAAGTCCTTGATATGGTACATGAGGGCATTGACCAAAGTTCCACTGGTATGACCTGCGCTGGGATGAACCACCATCCTTGAGGCTTGTTAACGACGGCTACGTCCTCATCTTGGTAGATAATTTCCAGAGGAAGGTCCTCGGCTACATACTCTAAAACCTCTGGCTCTGGCACATGATAGGTGACGACATCCCCCTCTTGGACAGTATATTTTGCTTTCTTGACTTGGCCATTGACCAAAACTTGTCCTGCTTTAATTTGTTCATTAGCGAGACTGCGTGATAATTCTGTCAGGTCAGACAGAGTCTTGTCTAAACGTTGCCCACCAGTTTCAATTTTTATTTCCATTTACTTCCTCTTTAAGCATTGCAATCAATAAAACAATGACACCAACTGTCAAATAGCTATCAGCAACATTGAAAATCGCAAAGTTGATAAAGTCTAGGTGAAACATATCCACCACAAAACCTTGACTCATTCTGTCGATAAAGTTGCCAAGACCTCCCGCGATTATCAAAGTCAGTCCAAAAACCAACCAGAGGGATTCCTCCATGTGTTTATGTAAATACCAAATGGCACCTGCCATGACGACCAGCGTAATGACAGCAAATAACCACTGCTGGTCTTGTAACATAGAGAATGCTGCTCCTCTATTTTGCAGATAGGTCAAGCTAACGAGATTGGGTATCCACGAACGCACTTCACCTAGTGGAATCTGTTGGACAACATAGGCTTTGACCCACTGGTCCAGTGCTATCAAGAGCAGTACAATGACTGCTACTATTCCTCTTTTTTTCATGATTTCCTCTTTTGATCAAAATATTCTTGCATAACCTCAACGAAAAGAGTCCCAGCTTGGCTAAGCTCGACTTCTTCCCGTTTGACATAGACCATGCGGTTATCTAGGTTATCCTTGAGACGAATGACTGTGATGCCATTGACACTGTCACTATCCAAAAATCCAGAACCTGTCGCATAGGCGTCCGTCCGCTCTAAAATACCATTCAAAGTAGCACGGTCCGTCACATTAAACATCAGGGAGCTCGCGCTGGTGTCGACAAAGTTCTCTGAATAGTATAGGTACTCGTCCTTTTCTTGAGTGAAACGAACTGTTGGTAAGTCAGCTAAATCCTCCATGACCAGTTCTTCTTTTTCCGCCAAAGGATGCCCTTCACGCAGATAGATGTGGGTATGAAAAGGAATCAGATCAATGACTTCTAGACCTAACTTTTCAACCCGTTGCATGATACCCTTTTGATTTTGATTGTTGAGGTAGATAATCCCAATCTCACTGTGCCCCTGAGCTACTTCATCAAGGATTTGAACTGTAGTAGACTCAAAAATACGGAAGTTTTTGTAGTCAGGATAGCGCTCTGAAAAAGCCGTAATCGTTGGTGGCAAGAAGTCATAGTGCTGACTGGCAATGGAAAATTCATCCTTTTCTTCCTCAGGATTGGCATACTGATTTTGAAAAACATCAAATCCTTTGACCAATTCCTGCGCTTTCTCATAAAATTCCATACCACGACGGGTCAAGAAAGTCCCCGAACTTGTCCGACGGAAAATCTTAAACCCCAGCTCTTTTTCCAAATCGCGTACAGAAATAGACAGACTAGGCTGACTGACATACATCTTTTCAGCAGCTTCACGAAAAGTACCACTGTTGGCAATAGCCACAACATAGCGTAATTGTTGAATATTCATCTTCTACCCCCAACTTCTCTATCTGTTCATTATACCATAATTCAGAAGTTTTCCACAAAGGAAAAAGAATATCCATGATAAAATCCAACTACACAAGACTTAAAAAATATGGGTACCAAAATGGGTACCAAAACAAAAAAACAGGCTCTCCGAAAACTCGGAAAGCCTTATTTAATGCTACTTCTAGCTTCCTCGCCTTTTCATTTCAAGGCTCGGGATAAAAAGGTTCACTGGACCTTTTTATTTTGCGATTGGGTAAACAGAAACTTGTTTTTTATCGCGACCTTTACGTTCAAAGCGTACTACGCCTTCAACTTTAGCGAACAAAGTATCGTCTCCACCACGTCCAACGTTTACACCTGGGTAGATGTGTGTACCACGTTGACGGTAAAGGATTGATCCACCTGTTACAGTTTGTCCGTCAGCTGCTTTAGCTCCAAGACGTTTCGCTTGTGAATCACGTCCGTTTGATGTAGAACCTCCACCTTTTTTGTGGGCGAAAAGTTGCAAGTTGTTAAGAGTCATTTTTAACATAATGTTTTCCTCCGTGTTAGTTTTCTGTGATAACTCTGGTTTGGACGAACTCAGAAGAGTTCTCCGATAAGTTTGCCATACCTAAGAAAAATGATTCGAAGAATAACTGGGTCATTTCTCTCTGGTGTGAAGGAAGATCCGCTGGTATTTCAACCTTTAGATAGCCACCTTCATCTTCGTTTAATTCTAAGATTGGTTCATAGCCTGCAAATTTCTCAATGGAATTGATAAAGTTAATGGCAAGCGTAGAAACCGATGCACACACGACATCTAAGCCGTATTCGCCACTTTCGGCGTGTCCAGTAATTTCCGCACTCCTCAGCTCGCCATCTTCGGCTCTCTCAAAGACTGCTTGTATCATGTGTTCTCCTTAAAATTAAGCGTTGATCACGTTGATGACAACTTTTGTATATGGTTGACGGTGACCTTGTTTACGGTGGCTACCTTTTTTAGGTTTGTACTTGTAAGTAACAACTTTCTTTTGTTTTCCTTGTTTTTCAACAGTTCCAACTACAGTAGCTCCAGCAACAAGTGGAGTTCCGACAACAGTGTTTTCACCACCAACAAGAACAACTTCGTTAAAAGTAACTTCTTGACCAGCTTCAACGTTCAATTTTTCAACGTAAACTGCTTGACCAACTTCAACTTTAACTTGTTTTCCGCCAGTTTTGATAATTGCGTATGTGCTCATTATGCACCTCCTATGATTTTTAGGGTTTCCCCGTATTTTTGTGAAGACTCGCCTAGCATCGTGGGACGAACCACTTAAACTTGAAGAAACAAGTTACGATGTTCGTGCGGTTGCACAGGATTGTGCATAGTCAACTCTTCAAGTATAGCATATCTTCTCTTTTCTTACAAGCGAAATCAATCAAATTTAAGCTATTTCTCTCCTTTTTTTCTCCAAGAAGCAAAAAGTATACTGAAGTAAAAGATACTCATCATAAGAGGAACACCTAGAATTGTCTTCTCCTGATAGTAAATCGTCAAATAAGCTGAAAAAACAACTCCGAAGACAAAACTGCTAAGTAAGCTAACAAAAATCAATCCCTCTCGTAGGAAAGGCGTATGTTTGGTTCGGAAATAATCTCCAAAAGCCAGCATCGTTCGTTTGATATTCCCTGTCATAAAGGCATTATTATAGGCGATTCCCGAAACTTCTCCAAAGGCAGTTGTCACCAGTCCCATACAAAAGGCCAATGGCGGTACGAGATAGATATTATCAACCGTTTGTGGCACAAAGCCTACAATTAGGGATAGGACTGCAAGAGGAATCAAGGACAAAATCGGCTTTTTAACAATTCGTAGTTTTTCCTTATACAATGTCAGAAAAAAGACACCCATCATAAAGGAAAACAAGGTCATTACTTTGGCACTGGCATCCGAGACATTCTGTTGAATGAGTCCTACAGAAAGAAAAACCACATTCCCAGTTTGTCCAGCCACAAGAGTGTTCCCTCGAACGATAAAGGTATAGGCATCGACATATCCTGCACAAAAAGTCAAAAAAAGCGCTAG
This sequence comes from Streptococcus sp. DBCMS, assembly GCA_000831085.1. GTDB lineage: Bacteria > Bacillota > Bacilli > Lactobacillales > Streptococcaceae > Streptococcus. Next base: position 6,383 of record JXRG01000011.1, on the reverse strand, counting down.
TCTCTTAGACTGACGTGATATTTTTCTTATTGGTAATAATCTCATTTTCTCCCCCTTCTCATTTCATCTACTTATCTAAACATTGTACCACTTTCTTTGAGAAAAGCGTAGTCCATTTGAAAATTTTTACCATCTGTTGGATAGTCCTTCTTTTCTATGTTATAATGAAGGAAGGATTTGAAGTCGGAAAAGGAGTATTTATGCTTAAATTAGGTGTCATCGGAACAGGGGCTATCAGCCATCATTTTATAGAAGCAGCCCATGCTAGCGGAGAATACCAGCTAGTTGCAGTCTATTCTAGAAAACTAGAAACTGCCGCAACCTTTGCTTCTCGCTACCAGGATATCCAACTCTTTGATCAATTAGAAGACTTCTTTAAGTCTTCCTTTGATGTAGTCTATATCGCTAGTCCAAACTCCTTGCATTTTGTTCAAGCCAAAGCTGCCTTGTCTTTTGGCAAGCATGTCATTCTTGAAAAGCCGGCTGTCACTCAGCGACATGAATGGCTGGATTTGAGACAGACAGCTGAGAAAAATCACTGTTTTATCTTTGAAGCGGCACGAAACTACCACGAGGAAGCTTTTACCACTATCAAAAACTTTTTAGCAGACAAGCAAATCTTGGGAGCAGATTTCAACTATGCCAAGTATTCTTCCAAGATGCCGGATTTGTTGGCTGGGCATACGCCAAATGTCTTTTCAGACCGTTTTGCTGGTGGAGCTCTTATGGACTTGGGGATTTATCCTCTCTACGCTGCCGTTCGACTCTTTGGAAAAGCTCAAGACGCAACCTATCAGGCTCAACAGCTTGACAATAGCATTGACCTAAATGGCGATGGTATGCTCTTCTACCCTGACTTTCAAGTTCATATCAAGGCTGGGAAAAACATCACTTCCAATCTTCCTTGCGAGATCTACACAGCAGATGGAACCTTGACCCTCAACACGATTGAGCATGTTTGCTCAGCTATTTTTACCGACCACCGAGGAAATCAAGTTCAACTCCCTATCCAACAAGCTCCACATACAATGACTGAGGAAGTCGCTTCATTTGCACACATGATCCAGCAACCAGACCAGACACTTTACCAGAACTGGCTGGATGATGCAGGTTCTGTTCATGACCTATTATATACCATGCGCCAGTCTGCTGGCATTAGATTTGAGGCAGAAAAATGAAAACCAAACTACCTACTGAATGGCAAGAACTAAGTGACCAACTCGGTTTCCAAGAATTTACCCCCATTCAAACTCAACTATTTGAGCCAATACTTGCTGGAGAAAACCTCCTGGGAGTGAGTCCAACAGGAACTGGGAAAACTTTAGCTTACCTCCTGCCAAGTCTTCTCAGACTACAAAAGAAAAAAGCCCAACAGCTCTTGATCCTAGCACCAAATACAGAACTTGCTGGACAGATTTTTGACGTGTGTAAAACGTGGGCAGAAGCCATCGGCTTGACTGCTCAGCTCTTCTTATCAGGTTCGAGTCAGAAACGCCAGATTGAACGCCTTAAAAAAGGACCAGAAATTCTGATTGGAACTCCTGGCCGTATCTTTGAGTTGATTAAATTGAAAAAGATCAAGATGATGAATGTGGAAACCATCATCCTGGATGAATTTGACCAATTGCTCGATGATTCTCAGACTCACTTTGTCGAGAAAATCACCCACTACGCACCTCGTGACCACCAACTCATCTACATGAGTGCGACGACCAAGTTTGACCAAGAAAAGATTGCACCAAACACGCGCACCATTGATCTTTCTGACCAAAAGTTGGACAACATCCAACACTTCTACATGCAGGTAGACCAACGTCATCGTGTGGATATGCTACGAAAACTGGCTCATGTAGAGGATTTTCGTGGTCTGGTCTTCTTTAATAGTTTGTCAGACCTTGGAAGTGCAGAAGAAAAACTACAGTATCGAGATGTCTTGGCTGTTTCCCTCGCTAGCGATGTCAATGTTAAATTTCGAAAAGTCATCTTAGAAAAGTTTAAAGATAAGCAACTAACCCTGCTCCTTGCAACAGACCTTTTGGCACGTGGGATTGATATCGATAGCCTAGAATGTGTCGTAAACTTTGACGTCCCTAGAGATATGGAAACCTATACCCACCGTGCAGGACGTACAGGTCGCATGGGTAAAGAGGGCTATGTTATTACTCTGGTAACCCATCCTGAAGAACTTAAAAAACTCAAGAAATTCGCAAGTGTGCGTGAAATTGTCCTAAAAAACCAAGAACTCTATATCAAATAAGGTTGCATTCGCCAACCTTTTTCTTATCCCCAAGTAATTTCTAATTGATAGCCGGCAAAGAGGTCTCCCTCTTGGTTTTGCAGTTGATAGGCGATCTCAATCTTTTGCCTATCCAGTTTGTAGTGATTCGTTTGAATGATAAACTCCTGCATCCCCATCGGAGTCGGAATATAAGCTAAACTATCACTATCCTTTAGAAAACGCATGATGGTTTTGGGACTTGAGAAACGGGTCATCACTAGTTCATCTTCATGAAACTTGAGAACCACTTTTTCTTTTTCCTCATTATAAAAAAGCAGATAGCTATAATCCCCTTTTTCACGCACTTCCACGTCATAGAGTTGGTCAACGACTTCCAACTGTTCATCAAACTGAATCCTATTTCGCATCCGAATCTTCACATCAAATCCTCTTTCTTGTCTCTTGTCCTACTATTTTACCAAAAAGAGCAGGATTTTGCTATAATGGTCATATGAATGAAAAAGTATTCCGTGACCCAGTTCACAACTACATCCACGTCAATAATCAGGTCATATACGACTTGATCAATACAAAAGAATTTCAACGTCTTCGCCGTATCAAACAGCTAGGGACTTCCAGCTATACCTTCCATGGTGGTGAGCACAGTCGCTTTTCCCACTGTTTGGGAGTCTATGAGATTGCACGACGCATCACAGAGATTTTTGAAGAAAAATATCCTGAAGAATGGGATCCTGCTGAGTCTCTCTTGACCATGACCGCTGCGCTCCTTCATGACCTCGGGCATGGTGCCTACTCTCATACTTTTGAACATCTCTTTGATACAGATCATGAGGCCATTACCCAGGAAATCATCCAAAGTCCTGAGACAGAGATTCACCAAGTCCTGCTACAAGTAGCGCCTGATTTTCCCAAAAAGGTAGCCAGTGTCATTGACCATACCTACCCTAACAAGCAGGTCGTACAGCTAATTTCTAGTCAGATTGATGCAGACCGCATGGACTATCTTTTGCGCGACTCCTATTTTACAGGAGCTTCCTATGGGGAATTTGACCTAACTCGCATCCTTCGAGTCATTCGTCCTGTCGAAAATGGGATCGCCTTTCAGCGCAACGGCATGCATGCCATCGAAGACTACGTTCTCAGTCGCTACCAGATGTATATGCAGGTTTATTTCCACCCAGCAACACGCGCCATGGAGGTTCTTCTACAGAATCTCCTCAAACGCGCTAAGGAACTCTATCCTGAAGACAAAGATTTCTTTGCACGCACTTCTCCTCATTTGCTACCTTTTTTTGAAAAGAAAGTTACTCTATCTGACTATCTGGCACTTGATGACGGCGTGATGAATACCTACTTCCAACTCTGGATGACCAGTCCTGACAAGATACTAGCCGACTTGTCGCAACGTTTTGTCAACCGCAAGGTCTTTAAATCCATTACTTTTTCAGAAAAAGACCAAGACCAACTCGCAACCATGAGACAACTGGTTGAAGAAATCGGTTTTGATCCAGACTACTACACTGCTATTCATAAGAACTTTGACCTCCCTTATGATATCTATCGTCCCGAATCTGAAAATCCACGGACACAGATTGAGATTCTGCAAAAAAATGGAGAACTGGCTGAACTCTCTAGCCTGTCTCCTATCGTCCAATCCCTTGCTGGCAGCCGCCATGGGGACAATCGTTTCTATTTTCCAAAAGAAATGTTGGACCAAAACAGCATCTTCGCAAGCGTTACCCAGCAATTTTTACACTTGATTGAGAACGATCATTTTACCCCAAATAAGAACGAATAGAGGAAATTTATGAGTATTAAACTAATCGCCGTCGATATCGATGGTACCCTGGTTAACAGTAAAAAGGAAATCACTCCTCAAGTCTTTTCCGCCATCCAAGATGCCAAAAAAGCTGGTGTCAAAGTCGTCATTGCAACGGGTCGTCCCATCGCAGGTGTTGCCAAACTTCTGGATGACTTGCAGTTGAGAGACGAGGGTGACTATGTGGTAACCTTCAACGGCGCCCTTGTCCAAGAGACTGCTACTGGCCATGAGATTATCAGTGAATCCTTGACCTATGAGGATTATCTGGATATGGAATTTCTCAGTCGCAAGCTCGGTGTCCACATGCACGCTATTACCAAGGACGGTATCTACACATCCAATCGTAATATCGGAAAATACACGGTGCACGAATCAACCCTCGTCAGCATGCCCATCTTCTACCGCACCCCTGAAGAAATGGCTGACAAGGAAATCGTCAAGTGTATGTTTATCGATGAACCAGAGATTCTCGATGCTGCGATTGAAAAAATCCCAGCAGAATTTTACGAACGCTACTCTATCAACAAATCTGCTCCTTTCTACCTCGAACTCCTTAAAAAGAATGTAGACAAGGGTTCAGCTATTACTCACCTAGCTGAAAAACTCGGATTGACCAAAGATGAAACCATGGCGATCGGGGACGAAGAAAATGACCGTGCCATGCTCGAAGTCGTTGGTAATCCCGTTGTTATGGAAAATGGAAATCCAGAACTCAAAAAAATCGCCAAATACATCACCAAAACAAATGATGAATCCGGCGTCGCCCATGCGATCCGAACGTGGGTACTGTAAAAAGGTAAGAATAGATAAAACCCGCTCTGCTGAGCGGGTTTTATCTATTTCATCTTAGAATTAGAAATAATTTCAAAAAATAAATCAGTTTGCCTTAGTTTCAGCATTTTTATCTTCAGTTTCTTTTTGCTTTTCTAAGACTGTTTCAGAGGTTGCAACTCCCTTATCCTGAACCACACTAGCTTCTTTCGCTTCTTTTACAGCTTTATCAAGAGAATCATGAGAAATAGGGACATCTACCTCACTTTTCTTCTCAACAACTACAGTTTTATCTGTTAAAACTTCATCAGCAGAAACCGAACCTGTAGAAACTACCATACCCAACATTGAAAGTGCAAGAATAACTCCATAAGTACCCCCAACTTTCATCTTACAGATTGAACCATAAGCCTTATATTCTTGTCCTTTTGACATTTAATTATTTATCTCCTTTTCTAAAAACATTTATAACAAATTAAAACTCTCAATCACTTGAAGGTGAACGAGAGCGTTTATAAACAACTATAATCATATTTTCTCCTTTTCTATAAAAAAGAGCCAGTAAAACTGACTCTTAATCTATTTCCATCTACCTAAATCATCAACCCAATAGCCTTGTACCCTCTCAGAACGAGCATAGATACCATTAGACTTCAAGTAAAACCATGCTTTATAATAATTATCGTAAATCCATTCACTTTTTGCCATCTTACCATTAGATTTCAGATAATATGAGCCTTGCCATGCACTATTCGCATAAACTCCATTCGATTTTAGATAATACCACGCTTGATAAGAACTATCATAAATCCATTCACTTTCTGCCATCTTCCCATTAGATTTCAGATAATATGAACCTTGCCATGCACTACGTGAATAACTTCCATCAGACTTCAAATAGTACCATGCTTTGTAATATGAGTCATAGACCCATTCACTCACAGCCATCTTCCCATCTGATTTCAAATAATATGAACCTTGCCAAGTATTTTTCAATGGTTGATTATTCTTATAGAAATACCACGTCTTACCTTCTTGAATCCAGCCATTCTTCTTAAATGAAGGAGCAGGATCAGGCTTAGTTGGATTTTTTTCTACCTGCTTCTCCTTTGATGGAGTTGGTTTTGTCTGAGCAGGTTTCTTATTCTGAACATATCGTCCAGTACCATCAACATAGTATCGACCATTGTCTACCCATGAATCCGTAACCATTTTTCCATCAGAACCGAACCAATAATCACCTTCCCATGTGTTTTTTATAGGCCTATTATTCTTATAGAAATACCATGCTGTTCCTTCTTGAACCCAACCATACTTTTGATTTTTATTTTGAACATATTTTCCTGACTTGTCAACGTAATAACGTCCATTGTCTACCCATGAATCGGTAGCCATTTTTCCATCAGAACCGAACCAATAATCACTTTCCCATGTATTTTTTATAGGTTGATTATTCTTGTAGAAATACCAATCGTTTCCTTCTCTTATCCAGCCTTTTTTTCTCTTTTTGAGGCTTCTTTCGCTTTACGTTCTTTCTCCTTTTCTTTTTCT
>JXRG01000109.1:0-227 GCA_000831085.1 Streptococcus sp. DBCMS | reverse complement strand
GTGTCAAATTTTTCTTGTTCCTTAACACGGATATAGTACTGGTCAACCAATTCTGTTGTCAATTCCTTAGCCGCAATCTTGACATGTTCAGGGGCTTTCATAAACTGAACACCATGAGACGAGTCATGGTGTCAAATTTTTCTTGTTCCTTAACACGGATATAGTACTGGTCAACCAATTCTGTTGTCAATTCCTTAGCCGCAATCTTGACATGTTCAGGGGCTTTC
>JXRG01000108.1:0-227 GCA_000831085.1 Streptococcus sp. DBCMS | reverse complement strand
ATTCGACCTGCAACGCTCTTAAAATAACTATTAAAAATATCCATTTTTTTCTGGTATTCTACTTCATTATTTTTAATAGTCATCTCCAGTTCAGATAGTTCTTTTTTCTATAGATCTGTTTTTGCTCCATTCGACCTGCAACGCTCTTAAAATAACTATTAAAAATATCCATTTTTTTCTGGTATTCTACTTCATTATTTTTAATAGTCATCTCCAGTTCAGATAGT
>JXRG01000107.1:0-227 GCA_000831085.1 Streptococcus sp. DBCMS | reverse complement strand
CAATGGCATCCAAGACAGCGTAAGATGCTTCATCAGCTAACTGACCAAAACCGTGTGACGGCGGTCTAGGTGAGGTGTCCCACCTTGATTGGCATAGATTTCTGCAATCGGTTCTGGCCAACCACCACCAATGGCATCCAAGACAGCGTAAGATGCTTCATCAGCTAACTGACCAAAACCGTGTGACGGCGGTCTAGGTGAGGTGTCCCACCTTGATTGGCATAGAT
>JXRG01000106.1:0-227 GCA_000831085.1 Streptococcus sp. DBCMS | reverse complement strand
TCTATAGCATTATCATCAAACAAATCTTGGCTATATCCTCCACTCAATAAAATATTTTACTATGATTAATCCCGTTTGTTCATGAGATATACTGGCATGTGCTCATCACTCATCATTTTGAGAATAAATCTATAGCATTATCATCAAACAAATCTTGGCTATATCCTCCACTCAATAAAATATTTTACTATGATTAATCCCGTTTGTTCATGAGATATACTGGCATG
>JXRG01000105.1:0-227 GCA_000831085.1 Streptococcus sp. DBCMS | reverse complement strand
TTTAAAAATGGATTGAAATAATAACAATGTCTGGGGGGCCAAGTTCATATACTAGGCTATAATAAAAAAAAAACATATGCTCATACATATGTAACCTCCATTTTTTTCTCCTTTTATTGTTTATTGAGTTTAAAAATGGATTGAAATAATAACAATGTCTGGGGGGCCAAGTTCATATACTAGGCTATAATAAAAAAAAAACATATGCTCATACATATGTAACCTCC
>JXRG01000104.1:0-227 GCA_000831085.1 Streptococcus sp. DBCMS | reverse complement strand
ATTCTGTATTGGCTTTCAGCAATTTTCTCAGAAATGGTGAATGAAAACTATATTCCCCAATTTCCGATAATACAAGAAATATTAGATATTTTTTTTTGTCCTAGATATAATCAAAAAACTCGATCTCCATTCTGTATTGGCTTTCAGCAATTTTCTCAGAAATGGTGAATGAAAACTATATTCCCCAATTTCCGATAATACAAGAAATATTAGATATTTTTTTTTGT
>JXRG01000103.1:0-227 GCA_000831085.1 Streptococcus sp. DBCMS | reverse complement strand
ATATTATCTTAGGGACGACAAGGCCAACTTTGAAACGTTTTACGAAAATTACAGATAACTACAATGACCAGATTTCGTAGTACAGGATTTTACGTTTTTAGTAACAAATGGTGAGGTTTTATCGAACTATATTATCTTAGGGACGACAAGGCCAACTTTGAAACGTTTTACGAAAATTACAGATAACTACAATGACCAGATTTCGTAGTACAGGATTTTACGTTTTT
>JXRG01000102.1:0-228 GCA_000831085.1 Streptococcus sp. DBCMS | reverse complement strand
GGCTTCTTTCAATTGCTGTTTTTCCTATTTTTGCTATTATAAAAGCATTTTATAAGCATTCTGCCAATAAGGAATTTTCAAATGCTTATGATAATGATGTTAATTATTTTACAAATACCTCTATCTTATGGCTTCTTTCAATTGCTGTTTTTCCTATTTTTGCTATTATAAAAGCATTTTATAAGCATTCTGCCAATAAGGAATTTTCAAATGCTTATGATAATGATG
>JXRG01000101.1:0-228 GCA_000831085.1 Streptococcus sp. DBCMS | reverse complement strand
GGTCAATTTCGCCTGTTGAAGATATTTTACTAGAAACTTGATATTTTTTATACTCTTTTTATCTTAGCTATTACTTCATACAATAATCACTTATTCTGTCATCACTAGCAATATTTACAAGTTGATTTAGGTCAATTTCGCCTGTTGAAGATATTTTACTAGAAACTTGATATTTTTTATACTCTTTTTATCTTAGCTATTACTTCATACAATAATCACTTATTCTGT
>JXRG01000100.1:0-230 GCA_000831085.1 Streptococcus sp. DBCMS | reverse complement strand
TTGGATCAAAGGCAAGAAGACTTGTCGATACCTTGAGGAAGAGTGCGAGCCTCTACCACTACCGCTGGTTGCTCCAAAACTTCTGCCGCAGATTGAGCTCATACGCTCTTGGTTTTCTTCAATGGACTTGCTTGGATCAAAGGCAAGAAGACTTGTCGATACCTTGAGGAAGAGTGCGAGCCTCTACCACTACCGCTGGTTGCTCCAAAACTTCTGCCGCAGATTGAGCT
>JXRG01000010.1:0-62890 GCA_000831085.1 Streptococcus sp. DBCMS | reverse complement strand
ACTGGACGTGGGGGGGATGATTTCCTTTAAAGTAGTGGATGAAAAACGTATTCCTCATATTTTAAATAGCTTGAAAGTATTCTCTTTTGCGGAAAGTTTGGGTGGGGTTGAGAGTCTGATCACCTATCCGACGACTCAAACCCATGCGGATATTCCAGCAGAAGTGCGTCATTCCTATGGATTAACAGATGACCTCTTGCGCTTGTCAATTGGGATTGAAGATGCTAGAGATTTGATTGCGGACTTGCGCCAAGCTTTGGAAGGATAAGATAGATATGGGGAAATATGATTTTACAAGCCTGCCCAATCGTTTTGGGCATCATACCTATAAATGGAAAGAAGCAGAAGTTGATCGAGAAGTTCTACCAGCTTGGATAGCGGATATGGACTTTGTGGTTTTGCCTGAGGTTCGACGAGCTGTACAAGCCTACGCAGATCAGTTGGTCTATGGCTATACCTATGCTAGCGATGCTTTGATTGAATCGGTTCAGGACTGGGAAGCCAGTCAACACGGCTATCGCTTTGACAAGGATGCCCTCGTCTTTATCGAGGGAGTGGTACCAGCTATTTCAACAGCTATTCAAGCCTTTACAAAAGAGGGAGAGGCTGTTCTGATTAACACACCGGTCTATCCACCGTTTGCCCGCAGTGTCAAACTCAACAATCGCAGATTGATTACCAATCTTTGGTGGAAAAGGACGGGCTGTTTGAGATTGACTTTGACCAGCTGGAGAAGGAATTGGTGGGAGAGGATGTCAAACTCTATATCCTTTGCAATCCCCACAATCCTGGTGGACGTGTTTGGGAAAAGGAAGTGTTAGAAAAGATTGGGCATCTCTGCCAAAAACATGGTGTTTTGTTGGTTTCAGATGAGATTCACCAAGATTTGGCTCTCTTTGGTCACAAACACCAGTCATTCAATACCATTGATCCAGCTTTTAAAGACTTTGCCCTTATCCTGAGCAGTGCCACTAAGACCTTTAATATTGCTGGGACCAAGAATTCCTATGCAGTTATTGAAAATCCCAAGCTTCGTGTGGCTTTCCAAAAACGCCAGTTGGCCAATAACCAACATGAAATCTCAGGCTTGGGGTATTTGGCGACAGAAGCTGCCTACTGTTATGGCAAGGACTGGTTAGGAGAACTAAAAGAAGTCATCGAGGACCACATTAACTATGTAGTGGATGTTTTGGGCAACGAAACCAAGATTAAGGTCATGAAACCGCAAGGTACCTACTTGGTCTGGCTTGATTTTTCAGCCTATGACCTAACGGATGACCGCTTGCAAGAGCTTTTGAAGAATGAAGCCAAGGTTATCTTGAATCGAGGTTTGGACTTTGGAGAGGAGGGAACTCTTCATGCCCGACTCAATGTAGCTATGCCGAAGTCAGTACTGGAAGAGGTTTGCCAACGCATCGTGACCACTTTTTCTACACTTTGAAATCAAGCCTTCTAGGAGAAAAGTCTTCCTAGAAGGCTATTTTCGTAGGGGAAAATGTGGTATAATGAAAAGATAAGATAAAGGGGTAACTATGGCTAAATTGATTCCGGGGAAGTTGCGCATGGAGGGTGTTACACTCTATGAAACAGGCGACATTGAGATTATCAAGGAAAAAGGGAATCGCCTCTATACTCGTGTGGCGGGAGAAGACTTGCGCTACAGTTTAGAGGATGATCTGGTTTTTTGTGCTTGCGATTTTTTCCAAAAAAGAGGTTACTGTGTTCACCTCGCAGCGCTCGAGCATTATCTGAAAAATGATGAAGAAGGTCAGGTGATTTTACAAGCCTTAGAAAAAGGACATGAAGAGCAAGAAGAGGTCGAAACCAAGGTTAGTTTTGGCGGTAGTTTTTTGGAGCGGATCCAACCTCAGAAGCGAGAAAAAATCTACACTTTGTCGGCTCAAGGTCAGGTAGAAGCTGGAACCAATCGCCTCCTTTGGACACTCCGAATTGGTTTAGTTGATAGTCAAAAATATTATGTCATCCGTGATATTCCTCTCTTTTTGAAGATCTTAGTCCATCGAAAGCCATATATGATTGGGAAATACTATGAAAATGACTTGTCTTGGGATGCTTTTGATACAGCTAGTCAAGAAGTTCTTACTTTTTTATGTGGCTTGATTGAGGAGGGACTGAGTCAAGAGCTCTTTTTCCCCAATCAAGGTCGTCACCTCTTTTTCCCTCTGACCTTTTTTGAACAAGGGGTAGAGTTGCTGATGAACTTGGAAGATTTTCATTTTGAACATCAGATTACTAGTTATGAAAATCTTCTCTTTCATGATTTAGATCCAGATGCTGGACTTTTCACTTTTTCCGTGCAGGAGTATCCCGATTATTTTGAGATGGAGATTTCTGAAAGTGAGCGAGTCAACGTATTCTATGGGGGAGCGGTTCTCTTTCGTAAGGGGAATCTTTATCTCTTAAACCCTAAACAAATCAGCCTCCTAAAGGAAATCAAAGAGCTTCCTCAGGAGGAAAGAGGGAGAAAATGCCTCCAGTTTGACAACAGTGATCGTGACCGTCTGGCCGCCTGTCTTCCTTTATTTGGACAGCTGGGTACAGTTTCTGCTCCTGTGCGCTTGCAAATTAGACCCTTTTCACCAATCTTTTACTTTGATAGGGAGGATGACGGCCGCATCCGTTTGGATATCCAGTTTGACTATGGAGATGTTAAGGTAACTAGTCGTCAACAGCTGGAACAATTACCATTTTCAAGCGATGCCGTCTTGGAAAACCAGCTATTTCAAGTCTGTTTAGGAGCTGGTTTTGAGGCTGATTTTCAGTCTTGGAGACAGGCTTTGAAGCCAGAGGCAGTTTATTCTTTCTTTCACCATACGATTCCAGCTTTTGAGAAATTGGGTCAGGTTTTCTTGTCTGATGAAATGAATCAGCTATACAGTGTCCAAGCTCCTCAGGTTCAGATTGAGTCCAAGGGAGGACTGTTGGAGATTCAGTTTGATTTCCAAGGGATTGCCCAAGAAGAGATTGATCAAGCTCTTAAAGCCCTGACCAGCAATCAGGATTTCTATATCAGTTGTTCTGACCAAGTGTACTTTTTTGATGAGGAAACCAAGCAGATTCGTCAAAATTTGCAGGAACTGGGAGTTGAGCTAAAAGATGGTTCTTTTCAAGCTCGAAAATCTCTAGCTTATAGCCTTTCTCAGCTTTTTGAAGGTCGAGACAGGATTTCCTTCTCAGAGGAATTTCAGCACTTAGCTCATGATTTGACTCATCCAGAGGATTTTCCTTTGGGAGATATACAGGTTCAGGCGAGTTTGAGAGACTATCAGGAAAAGGGTGTCCGTTGGCTCCAGATGCTTCATCACTATGGCTTTGGTGGCATCCTAGCCGATGATATGGGACTGGGAAAAACACTGCAAACTATTGCTTTTTTGACCAGTCAGGTGACCGAAGAAAGTCGGGTCTTGATTTTAGCGCCGTCAGGTTTAATCTACAACTGGGCAGATGAATTTAGAAAATTTGCCCCACAGTTGGATTTGGCTGTCGTGCATGGTTTGAAAGCGAATCGAGAAGCGATTCTTTCTGAAAATCACCAAATCTATGTGACTAGCTATGCCACCTTTCGTCAAGACAGCGAACTTTATCAAGAGATGGCTTTTGATTTTCTCTTTTTAGATGAAGCCCAGGTCATGAAAAATGCCCAGACTAAGATTGCTCAGAGTTTGCGCCAGTTTGTGGTGCAGGCAGTCTTTGCTTTGTCAGGTACGCCTATCGAAAATCATTTAGGAGAGTTGTGGTCTATCTTCCAAATTGTGCTTCCGGGGCTTTTACCTAACAAGAAGGAGTTTATGAAATTACCGGCTGACCGAGTCGCGCAGTTTATCAAGCCCTTCGTCATGAGGCGTAAGAAAGAAGAGGTCCTTACAGAACTGCCTGACCTGATCGAAGTCGTCTATAAAAATGAACTGGAAGACCAGCAGAAGGCCATCTATCTAGCCCAGTTGCAACAGATGCGAGACCGCCTAGCGCAAGTGACAGATCAAGAATTCCAGAGAAGTCGGGTAGAAATCTTATCCGGTCTCATGCGTTTGCGTCAGATCTGCGATACGCCAGCTCTCTTTATGGACGATTACCAAGGAGCTAGCGGTAAATTGGATAGTCTCCGAGATTTATTGCTACAAGTGGCTGCTGGTGGGCATCGTGTCTTGATTTTCTCCCAGTTCAAAGGAATGTTGGAAAGAATCGAGCAAGAACTCCCAGACTTGGGCTTGACCTCCTTCAAAATCACAGGTTCAACTCCTGCTCAAGACAGACAGGAGATGACTAAGGCCTTTAATCAGGGAGAAAGAGACGCCTTTCTCATCTCTCTGAAGGCGGGTGGTGTTGGTCTCAATCTAACGGGAGCTGATACGGTTATTTTGGTTGACCTCTGGTGGAATCCCGCTGTCGAAGCCCAGGCTATCGGACGAGCCCATCGCATGGGACAGGAGCAGAAGGTAGAGGTTTATCGCTTGATTACGAAAGGAACCATTGAAGAAAAAATTCAAGAACTTCAAGAACAAAAGAAACATTTGGTTTCCCAAGTTTTAGATGGTACGGAGTCGCGTGCGAGTCTCAGTCTGGCAGAAATTCGTGAAATTTTGGGAATTTCTGAAGCCAGCACTTGAAAAATCAAGACAATACGCTATAATGAAGTGTTGAAAGGAAATACAAAATGAAACAAGATCGATTTCCATTGGTGTCAGATGATGAGATCATGCTGACCAAAATGCCAGTCATGGACTTGTACGATGAGTCAGACTTTATTAGCAATATCAAAGGTGATTACCGCGATAAAAACTATTTGGAATGGTCTCCTATCAATGAAGAAGAAACCGTAGTTTCTTCAGTGGTTAACAAGGAGTCAAAGCCAAGCCCAGAACCTAAAAAAGTTGAAAAAACGTATGCTGAATTGGCTCGAGAAGAGGCGCGTGCGGACTTGAAGAAGAAACGTTCAGCCAAGTATTTGACTCAGGATGTTAGTCATACTAGACGACACAATGGTTCAACACTTGTTCGTCAAGGAAACCAACCAACAGCACCATTTCAAAAGGAAAATCCAGGTGAGTTTTCCAAATTTAGTAAAAACTTGAGCCAGTCCCACTATATTTTAGCTGAAGAAGTTGGACAAGTGGCGAATCCAACTCCGAAAACCCAAACGGAAAAAGCCAAAAAGAACAACTATGATTTTCTAAAGAAGAGTCAGATCTATAATAAAAAGAATAAGCAAACAGAACAGGAACGTCAGGTTGCCCAAGAGTTGAATCTGACAAGAATTACTGAGTAGGGGAGAAAAGCATGTCAAAAACATATCATTTTATTGGAATTAAAGGATCAGGGATGAGTGCCCTAGCTTTGATGTTGCACCAAATGGGACACAAGGTTCAAGGTTCAGACGTTGAAAAATACTACTTTACTCAACGTGGACTAGAGCAGGCAGGGATTGCCATTCTTCCTTTTGATGAAAAGAACCTACAAGGTGATGTGGAGATTATCGCGGGGAATGCCTTCCGTCCAGATAACAACGTTGAAATCGCCTATGCAGATCAAAACGGTATCAGCTACAAACGTTACCATGAATTCCTAGGTAGCTTTATGCGCGATTTTGTCAGCATGGGAGTGGCAGGAGCTCATGGCAAAACTTCAACAACAGGTATGCTGTCTCACGTCTTGTCTCATATCACAGACACCAGCTTCTTGATTGGAGACGGGACAGGTCGTGGTTCAGCTAATGCCAAATATTTTGTCTTTGAATCAGACGAATATGAGCGTCATTTCATGCCTTACCACCCAGAATACTCTATCATCACCAACATTGACTTTGACCATCCAGACTACTTTACAAGTCTAGAGGATGTTTTCAATGCCTTTAACGACTATGCCAAACAAATTACCAAAGGTTTGTTTGTATACGGTGAAGATCCTGAGTTGCGTAAGATCACAGCCAATGCTCCAATCTATTACTATGGTTTTGAAGCTGAGGGCAATGACTTTGTAGCTAGCGATCTCCTTCGTTCTACGACTGGTTCAACATTCACCGTTCACTTCCGTGGACAAGAATTGGGTCAATTCCACATTCCAACCTTTGGTCGTCACAATATCATGAATGCGACAGCTGTTATTGGTCTTCTTTACACAGCTGGATTTGATTTGAACTTGGTCCGTGAACACTTGAAAACTTTTGCAGGTGTTAAGCGTCGTTTCACTGAAAAAATTGTCAATGATACAGTAATCATTGATGACTTTGCCCACCATCCAACAGAAATCATTGCAACCTTGGATGCGGCTCGTCAAAAATACCCAAGCAAAGAAATCGTGGCAGTCTTCCAACCGCATACCTTTACAAGAACCATTGCCTTGTTGGACGAATTTGCCCATGCATTGAATCAAGCAGACGCCGTCTACCTAGCGCAAATCTATGGATCAGCTCGTGAGGTGGACCATGGTGATGTCAAAGTAGAAGACTTAGCCAATAAAATTAACAAGAAACACCAGGTTATCACTGTTGAAAATGTTTCTCCACTCCTAGACCATGATAATGCTGTTTATGTCTTTATGGGTGCTGGAGACATCCAAACCTATGAATATTCATTTGAACGTCTTTTGTCTAACTTGACAAGCAACGTCCAATAAGGAAAACAGATGGAAATTCCAATCACAATAAGGCAAGCTACCCTATCAGATTTAGAAGAAATGTTGGCGATTGAAGAAGCCAATCCTTCATCAGAAGAGACACTTAGCCGCCAATCCTTAGAAGAGAGTATCCGCAAGTCTGCGGGTACCTTTCTTGTAGCTGGGGATGAAAATCAGCTCCTAGGCTATGTTTTGGGAGATGCTCAGTCTATTCATCCCAAATGGATAGAAATAAAATTATTGACCATTCATCCTGACCATTGGGGACAGGGGCTGGGAACTCTTCTTCTTGCAGCCTTGAAACAGGTGACAGTCGAACTAGATTATCAAGGTATTCTTTTGCAGAGTCCTGATGAACTACTATCATATTTTGAAATGAATGGCTTTGTTGAAGAAGAAGTGACAGAGAGTCATTTTTGCAGTGGTTCTGAATGGTATCTGATTTGGGCCAATCCTTTTTATCAGGAGGAAATATGAAAATCAGACAAGCAAGATTTTCGGATTTAGATCGGATTATAGAGATAGAGCTAGAGAATTTTTCCCTTGAAGAAGCTATTCCTCGTTCGGTCTTTGAGGCGCATTTGCGGGAAATTCAGACCAGTTTTCTTTTAGCTGAAAAAGAGGGGCGTATTCTTGGTTATATCGAAGGTCCAGTCGTCCCACACCGCCATCTAGATGATCAGTCTTTTACAGAAGAAATAAAAGACTATAGCCATCAACCTGGAGGTTATATTTCTGTGACTTGCCTATCTATTGCCAAGGAAGCACAAGCTTTGGGGGTAGGGAAAAGACTATTAAAGGCTCTGAAAGAAGTCGCTTTAGAATATGAGCGAGAGGGCATTAACTTGACGTGTCATGATTACCTTATCGCCTATTACGAAAAACATGGCTTTGTTAATGAAGGAATATCCCAGTCAAGCTTTGCTGGGGAAACCTGGTATGATATGGTTTGGCAGCCTGAAAATAAAGAAAACTAGCTAGGGAATGCCCTAGTTGGTTGCTTTTCTACGACTTTTAAGATATAATATTATGGATTGTCAACAAGGAGGTAATGCTTTTGACTGAAAAATCAAGAGAAGAAGAAAAATTAAGCTTTAAAGAGCAGATTCTACGTGATTTAGAAAGAGTAAAAGAACAAGATAGAAGAGGGAAAGAAGTAGAGATTCCAAATCTGACGGCTTCATCATCTCAAGCTAGTTCAGCAACTCCTTCAGATCTTGAACCAGAAACATCAACAGAAGAGTTGATGGCTGATTCCCTGTCTGTTGTCGATAAAATCCTAAAGAATGCACCAAGTGTTCCTCCACTTTCAAGTGCTAGTACTGATGAAACGGATGGACAAGAAGAGAAAGAGATTAGACAGCCAATCATTGATAAGATTGAAGTTGTAGAATCTGAAGAACCTCTAGTAGAGCCGATTCATCTGGCTGAAGAACCTGTAGTGGAACCCGTTCAACCTAAGGTAGAACCAGTTGAGCTTAAACCCGAAGAAAAAGAATTTAACGACACTCCAACCAAGGTTGCCGTAACCTATAAAACAGAAGACAAGAAAGAGGAAATCACCCCAGGAATGCCTGAAAGAGTTGAGCTTGTTTCTACAGAATCTAGCAGTGGATTAGCTGATGCTCCACGTCGTAGTCGTCGTCAAGGTGCAACATCAACTAAGAAAAAATCAAAAGCCAAAGGTTGCCTAGTAACAGTTCTAGTTCTCCTAGTACTCGTTGCAGTTGGTGGTTATTTTGGTTATGGTTATGTGCAAGATTCCTTGAAACCTGTGGATGCGAGCTCTAAGGACTACGTAACGGTTCAAATCCCAGACGGTGCAAATGTTCAAGAAATTGGAAGCACCTTGGAAAAATCTGGTCTGGTTAAACATGGACTTATCTTTAGCCTTTATGCTAAATACTATAGCCATGCCAACTTGAAGTCAGGTTATTACAACTTGAAGAAGAGTATGAGTACGGATGAGTTGATTCAAGAATTGGAAAAAGGTGGGACTCCTGAAGCTCAGGCACCTGTTCTTGCAAACTTGACCATTCCAGAAGGCTATACATTAGAGCAAATCGCTCAAACAGTAGGACAACTTCAAGGTGAATTTAAAGAACCTCTTACTGCGGACGCTTTCTTGGCAAAAGCTCAAGATGAGACCTTTATCTCACAATTAGTAGCCAAGTATCCAAACCTACTTGGAAGTCTTCCAACAAAAGACAGTGGCGTTCGTTATCGTCTTGAAGGCTACCTTTTCCCAGCAACCTATACAATCAAAGACAGTACAACTGTTGAAAGTTTGATTGATGAGATGGTGGCTGCTATGGATAAGGCTATGTCACCATATTACGCTACGATCAAAGAAAAGAATCTGACAGTCAATGAATTGCTCAGCATTGCTTCTCTTGTCGAAAAAGAAGGTGCTAAGACCGAAGACCGCAAGAAAATCGCAGGTGTCTTCTATAACCGCTTGAATGCTGGTATGCCACTTCAAAGTAATATCGCTATCCTATATGCTCAAGGAAAACTTGGTCAAAAGATTAGTTTAGCAGATGATGCTGGAATTGATACAACGATTGATTCACCATACAATGTTTACACACACCTTGGCCTCATGCCTGGACCGGTTGATAGCCCAAGTTCGGATGCGATTGAAGCAAGTGTAAATCAGACAAAGAGTGAGTACTTGTACTTTGTAGCAAATGTTGAAGACGGTAAAGTATACTTTGCGACAACAAAAGAAGAACATGATCAAAACGTTGCAGAGCATATCAATAGCAAGTTACCTCAAGCAAGTAGTTCAAACTAAAATTATGTGGTTTTCCACATAATTTTGTTTTAAAAAAGTAAATAGAAAAGAAAAGTTAAAAAAATGGCAGAAAAAACTTACCCAATGACCCTTGAAGAAAAGGAAAAACTAGAAAAAGAATTAGAGGAGTTGAAACTCGTTCGACGCCCTGAAGTCGTAGAGCGTATCAAGATTGCTCGTTCCTATGGAGACCTTTCAGAAAATAGTGAGTATGAAGCAGCGAAAGATGAACAAGCTTTTGTTGAAGGTCAAATTTCAAGTCTAGAAACAAAAATTCGCTATGCTGAAATTGTTAATAGCGATGCGGTTGCCCAAGATGAGGTAGCAATCGGTAAAACAGTAACAATCCAAGAAGTTGGTGAAGACGAAGAAGAGGTCTACATCATCGTCGGTTCTGCAGGTGCAGATGCTTTTGCTGGTAAAGTATCAAATGAAAGTCCGATTGGCCGTGCTTTGATTGGCAAGAAGACTGGCGATACTGCAACGATTGAAACACCAGTTGGTAGCTATGATGTCAAAATCTTAAAGGTTGAGAAAACAGCCTAAATAGGATGAAAAAGGAGTAGTGAAGGTTTTGCCTTGCTCAACTCCTTTTTGGTTTTTTGGATAAAAAGGAGACTATATGAGTGAAAATAAGAAGAAAAACAAAATGGAGCGTGGTTTAACCAATCGCCATGTTCAGGTGATGGCCATTGCAGGAACAATCGGAACTGGACTTTTCCTAGGTGCTGGTCGCTCTATCAGCCTTACAGGACCTTCTATCATCCTGATTTACATGATTACAGGGGCCTTTATGTTTTTGATGATGAGGGCTGTTGGGGAGATGCTGTATCAGGATCCAGAACAGCATACCTTTATCAACTTTATCACCCGTCATTTGGGGAAAGGCTGGGGATATTTCTCAGTTTGGTCTTATTGGTTGTCAGTTGTCTTTATCGGTATGGCAGAAATCACAGCCATCTCTGACTATGTCCGCTTCTGGTTTCCCACATGGCCTAGCTGGATGATTCAGCTTGTCTTTTTAACGATTTTGGCTTTGGTCAACCTGATTGCGGTTAAGCTCTTTGGAGAAGTCGAGTTTTGGTTTGCTATGGTCAAGATTGTGGCGATTTTAGCCATGATTGCCACTGGGGTCTTTATGGTTTTGACAGGCTTTAAGACACCGCATGGTGTTGCAAGTTTGGCAAATATCAGCGACCAGTTCTCTCTTTTTCCAAACGGAGTTATGAACTTTGTCATGGCTTTTCAAATGGTATTTTTTGCCTATCTGATGATTGAGTTTATCGGGGTGACAACTTCTGAAACAAAGGACCCTCGTCAGGTCTTGCCCAAAGCTGTTAAGGAAATTCCTCTCAGAATTATCTTCTTCTATGGGGGAGCTCTTATTGCGATTATGGCCATTATTCCTTGGTCTTATCTTAATTCTTCAGATTCTCCATTTGTAACGGTCTTTGAACTGGCAGGGATCAAGTGGGCGGCGGCTCTAATCAACTTTGTTGTCTTGACCTCAGCAGCGTCTGCTCTTAACTCAACTCTCTACTCAACAGGGAGACACTTATATCAGATTGCCCATGATTCGCCCAATCGTTTCTTAAAGGCCATCAAGGTCGATACCCTTTCTCGCCACAATGTACCTCAAAATGCCATCATCGCCTCAGCGATCTTGATTGCTCTGGCTGCCTTTATCAACGTGCTACCAGGTGTTTCAGATGCCTTTGCTTTGATCACCGCATCCTCATCAGGTGTTTACATCGCGATTTATATCTTGATTATGGTGGCCCATCTCAAATACCGTAAGTCACAAGACTTCATGGCTGATGGCTACCTCATGCCTCAGTATCGCTTGCTTAATCCCCTAACCATTCTCTTTTTTGTCTTTGTTTTCGTGACTCTCTTTTTGCAAGAGTCTACCTTCATGGGGGCAGTTGGTTCTGCCATCTGGATCCTTGTTTTTGGGATTTATAGTCAGTGGAAATTTAGAAAATAAATCATGAACTCATCAACTCTGTTTGGTGAGTTTTTCTAGTTTGACAGTCCATCGAAATAAGACTATAATCAAGCTGTAGTAGTTTATTAGGAGGTTTGGATGCACGTTAGATTGGAAAATAAGGAATCGCTTAAAGCGCAAGAAATAGGGGATTTGATTCGTGCTTATAATCGTTCTAAAAGAGAAGAGGCTGAAAGCGAGCCACTGAACCTTTATGTTGAAGACGAAAAGGGCAATCTCATGGCGGGCTTAGTAGCTGAGACTTTCGGAAATTGGTTGGAAATCGAATATTTATTTGTGAAAGAGGAATTGAGGGGACAAGGAATTGGTTCAAAACTATTGGAGCGAGCAGAAAATGAAGCCAAGAATCGAAACTGTCGTTTTTCTTTCGTGAATACTTACCAGTTTCAAGCGCCAGATTTTTATCTAAGCCATGGCTACAAGGAAGTCTTTACCTTGCAAGACTATCCCTATACAGGACAAAGATACTATTACCAAAAGGATTTGTGACCTAGACTTCTATCTTTTGAAGAGGAGCTTAGCTGAGTATCAAATAAGAACGAATACTCTTTATCATGTAAGATGATAGAGAGTTTTTTGTTAATAAAATCTTACAAAATGACATTTATATATTGCATTAAGTTAGATATATGGTATAATGTTTTTAAAAGAAGCGCAACTTTTTAAAAATGTGAAGGAGGATGCTAGTGGCTAAAAACTTAAAATTAAAATTAGCTCGGGTGGAGTGTGATTTAACACAAGGGGATTTGGCAGAAGCTGTAGGTGTTACTAGGCAGACTATAGGCTTGATAGAAGCAGGGAAATATAATCCTAGTCTCTCCCTCTGCCAGTCTATTTGCAGATGCTTAGGCAAAACGTTAGACCAACTATTCTGGGAGGAAGAAGATGAAAAATAGATTTTTTTATTATCAATTATTAGACGAAAGAGAAGAACAACTGTTTAACAAAGCTGGGACAGAGACTTTTTATATGTTTATCGGGCTCATTCTGCTAAGTTATTTGGTGGCTGTATTAGCACCTGCTCTTTTTAATCCTGATATTCTTCTGGTTACTCTTCTTTTAGGAATTTTCTTCTTTTTCAATCGTGCACGACAACTTGGAGTGACCTACTATAGTCGTTTTCATTTTACGATTGGAGGGTGTTTGCTGGTAACTCTCGCTATTACGACTCTCTTGATGTTGCAGAATTATCAATTCAATATCGAAATTTATCAGCACAATCCTCTGAACGTTAAATACTTGTCTGCTTGGGTCATTACTTATCTGATTTACCTTCCTTGGGTTTTTATCGGCAATCTCGGGCTTAAAAGTTATGGTGAATGGGCTCAGAAAAAGTTTGAGCAAGATATGGATGAACTGGAGAATGGAGAATAGCTTGTTAGCTTTTTATCAATCCAGATAAAATGTGTTATAATAGTACTAATTTATCGGATGGTGTGAAAGTGGTAGAATACGTTCATACCTTTGTAAAGAAGGAAGAAGGAAAACAGATGTATCCAGATGATAGTTTGACATTGCACACGGACTTGTACCAGATCAACATGATGCAAGTTTACTTTGACCAAGGAATTCACAATAAGAAGGCGGTTTTTGAGGTTTACTTCCGTCAGCAACCGTTTAATAACGGTTATGCAGTTTTTGCTGGTTTGGAAAGAATTGTACATTATCTTGAAGACTTACGCTTTTCAGATAGCGATATTGCCTACTTGGAGACGCTTGGGTATCATGGAGAATTCTTGGATTACCTACGAAATCTCAAGTTAGAACTAACGGTTCGTTCTGCTCAGGAAGGGGACTTGGTTTTTGCTAATGAGCCGGTTGTGCAGGTTGAAGGACCTCTAGCCCAATGTCAATTGGTCGAAACGGCTCTCTTAAACATCGTTAACTTTCAAACCTTGATAGCGACCAAGGCAGCACGTATTCGTTCAGTCATTGAAGATGAGCCTTTGATGGAATTCGGGACACGTCGTGCGCAAGAAATGGATGCAGCTATCTGGGGAACACGCGCAGCCGTGATTGGTGGGGCTAATGGAACCAGCAACGTGCGTGCAGGGAAGCTCTTTGGTATTCCAGTATTGGGGACTCATGCTCATGCCTTGGTACAGGTTTATGGAAACGACTATGAAGCTTCAAGGCTTATGCATCAACCCATCGTGACTGTGTCTTTCTAGTAGATACATATGATACGCTTCGCATCGGTGTGCCAGCTGCTATTCAGGTAGCTCGTGAACTGGGAGACAAGATTAATTTTAAAGGCGTTCGTATCGACTCAGGGGATATAGCCTATATTTCCAAGAAAGTTCGCCAACAGTTAGATGAGGCTGGATATCCAGATGCCAAAATTTACGCTTCCAATGACCTCGATGAAAATACTATCCTTAACCTCAAAATGCAACACGCTAAGATTGACGTTTGGGGGGTGGGTACCAAGTTGATTACAGCCTATGACCAGCCAGCTCTTGGAGCAGTATATAAGATTGTAGCTATCGAAGATGAAACTGGTAAGATGCGCAATACCATCAAGCTTTCAAGCAATGCTGAAAAAGTATCGACACCAGGTAAGAAGCAAGTATGGCGCATTACTAGTCGTGAAAAAGGTAAGTCAGAAGGTGACTACATCACCTATGACGGTGTGGATGTTGCCAGCATGACAGAAATTAAAATGTTCCATCCGACCTATACTTACATCAAAAAGACCGTTCGTAATTTTGATGCCGTTCCTCTCTTGGTGGATATTTTCAAAGCAGGAACATTAGTTTACGATTTACCTAGTTTGACTGAGATTCAAGCCTATGCTCGTAAGGAATTCGACAAGCTATGGGATGAATACAAGCGCGTGCTCAATCCGCAACACTATCCAGTGGACTTGGCGCGTGATATTTGGCAAGATAAGATGGACTTGATTGATAAGATGCGCAAGGAAGCCCTTGGTGAAGGAGAAGAAGAATGAGTTTGCAAGAGACCATTATCCAGCAACTGGGCGTCAAACCAGTGATTGATGCCCAGGAAGAAATTCGTCGTTCCATTGACTTCTTAAAGAGATACTTGAAAAAACACCCTTTCCTTAAAACCTTTGTACTAGGAATTTCTGGAGGACAAGACTCAACCTTGGCAGGGCGCTTGGCACAATTAGCGATGGAAGAAATGCGAGCTGAGACAGGAGATGACAGCTACCAATTTATCTCTGTCCGCCTGCCATACGGAGTGCAAGCTGATGAAGCAGATGCTCAAAAAGCTCTTGCTTTCATCCAGCCAGATGTCAGCTTAGTTGTGAATATCAAGGAATCAGCTGATGCCATGACAGCAGCAGTTGAAGCGACAGGAAGCCCCGTTTCAGACTTTAATAAGGGCAATATTAAAGCGCGTAGTCGTATGATTGCCCAATATGCTTGCGGGTGCCCATAGCGGAGCGGTCATTGGAACAGATCATGCTGCGGAAAATATCACAGGCTTTTTTACCAAGTTTGGTGACGGTGGTGCAGATATTCTCCCTCTTTACCGCCTCAATAAACGCCAAGGGAAACAACTCTTGAAGGAACTTGGTGCAGACCCAGCCCTTTATGAAAAAATCCCAACAGCAGATTTGGAAGAAGAAAAACCAGGTATTGCAGACGAAGTAGCCTTGGGAGTCACATACAATGAAATTGATGACTACCTCGAAGGTAAAACCATCAGCCCAGAAGCCCAAGCAACTATCGAAAACTGGTGGCACAAAGGCCAACACAAACGTCACCTACCAATCACCGTATTTGATGACTTTTGGGAGTAAAAACCTCCAGTGGAGGTTTTTACCCCGAGCCTGGAAACGAGAAAGCGAGGAAGGTCCGGGGAACTTTTTTAGCCCGAGTCTAGAAATAAGAAAACGAGGCAGATTTGGTAACTCGTAGAGTTCGATTTTCCTTGTCTCACCCCCGCAACGATGACTAGGTTTGAAAAAGCTTGGTAAAGCGCATTTCAAACCAGACAGCGACTGCGTCAAGTAACTAGATGAAAAACTTGTTTTCTAGCTGTTACTGAGTATAGTCTTTTTACCCTGAGCCTGGAAATGAGAAAGCGAGGAAGGTTCGGGGGACCTTTTTAGCCCGAGTCTAGAAACGGGAAAACGAGGCAGATTCGGTAACTCGAAGAGTTCGATTTCGTTGCGTCAAGTAACTAGATGAAAAACTTGTTTTCTAGCTGTTACTGAGTATAGTCTTTTTACCCTGAGCCTTAAGCTTAGAAAGCGAGCTAGCATCATGAAATCTATTGGTACGCAAGTATTACAGACAGACCGTTTGATTTTAAGAAGATTTGTGGAGAGTGATGCGGAAGCCATGTTTCAAAATTGGGCTTCATCTGCTGAGAATCTGACCTATGTCACCTGGGATCCTCATCCTGATGTTGAGGTGACTCGGAACTCGATTCGAAATTGGGTTGCATCCTATACTAATCCCAACTATTACAAATGGGCCATTTGTCTCAAAGAGAACCCAGAGCATGTGATAGGAGATATCAGCATCATTGAAATGCACGAGGAAGATTCAAGTTGTGAAATTGGCTATATTTTAGGAAAAAACTATTGGGGTCGTGGTATGATGACAGAGGCCTTGAAAGCTGTGTTAGACTTTTGTTTTACTCAAGCAGGCTTTCAAAAAGTCAGAGCTCGTTACGCCAGTCTCAATCCAGCTTCAGGCCGTGTCATGGAAAAAGCGGGGATGTCCTATCTAAAAACCATTGCCAATGGTGTGGAGAGAAAAGACTACGTTGCGGACCTTATTTATTACCAGATAAGTAGGGAAGACAGGTGATTTTCTTTTCTGTATCTATTAAAGCCAGACCTTGTCTGGCTTTTTTTGTGCCAGATTTCTAAAAAAGCTGATTAAATTCCTATTTTTCCCTATCATTATCCCTGTTTTTTCTGGAGTTTTAGGACTATAATAGTCCTATCAAATCAAAGAATGGAGGAAGGCAATGGATACGATTATCTTTTTTATCAGTGTTTTTCTTGCTGGAGTTCTTTCCTTCTTTTCTCCTTGTATCTTACCCTTGTTACCGGTCTATGCAGGGGTCTTGTTGGATGACAAAGATGGTGCTCAGGCTTCTAGCGGAAAAATTTCAATCTCACTTGTTAGTTTAGTGCGAACTCTGGCCTTTATAGCGGGGATTTCTTTTATCTTTATCTTACTGGGCTATGGAGCTGGTTTTTTAGGCAATTTGCTGTATGCTTCTTGGTTTCAGTATGTGACGGGTACGGTTATCATTCTTTTGGGCTTACACCAGATGGAAGTCTTACATTTGCAGGGGCTCTACAAGGAAAAAAGGCTACAATTAAAGAGACAGGATCAAAACGCTAACGGCTATAGTCAGGCATTTTTACTGGGGTTGACCTTTAGTTTTGCTTGGACGCCATGTGTGGGGCCAGTTCTGGGGTCTGTTTTAGCCTTGGCGGCTTCAGGTGGTTCAGGAGCTTGGAAGGGAGCTGGTCTCATGTTGGTTTATACGCTGGGTTTGGCACTACCATTTTTGGTTCTAGCTCTTGCTTCCAGTTATGTTTTAAAACATTTCCGAAAACTCCATCCTTATCTCGGAACCCTCAAAAAAGTGGGTGGTTTCCTAATTATCGTGATGGGAATCTTGGTGCTTTTGGGAAATGCTTCCATTTTGACTACATTATTTGAATAGAGAGGAAAAAGAAATGAAAAAATGGCAAACATGTCTCCTTGGAGTAGGCTCAATCTGTTGCTTGGCAGCCTGTTCGGCTAAAAACATGTCAGACGAAGCTACTATGAAGGAGCAAACCAAAACAGAACAAGTCAGTTCACAAACTGCGACTAAAGGTCAGGCAGTCGCTGATTTTGAACTAACAGGAGTAGATGGTAAGACTTATCGTTTATCTGACTACAAAGGCAAGAAAGTCTATCTCAAATTCTGGGCTTCTTGGTGTTCTATCTGTTTAGCCAGTCTTCCAGATACGGATGAAATTGCTAAGGATGCAGGTGATGACTATGTGGTCTTGACAGTGGTGTCTCCTGGTCACAAGGGAGAACAAGCGGAAGCAGACTTTAAGAACTGGTACAAGGGATTGGATTATAAAAATTTACCGGTTTTAATTGATCCGTCAGGCAAACTTTTGGAAAGTTATGGTGTTCGTTCTTACCCGACTCAAGCCTTTATAGATAAGGAAGGCAAGCTGGTCAAAACGCAACCAGGTTTTATGGATAAGGATATGATTTTAAAGACATTGAAAGAAATGGGGTAGAGAAAGGCCATGAATGATAAAGTAAAACTTTTTGTCTTGGCAGGGGTCATTCTCCTAGCCATAACCGGTTTCTATTTTCTATTGATGCGAAATGCAGGGCAGACAGATAGCTCGCAAATTGAGAAAGCTTCAGTTAGCCAAGGAGGAAAAACAGTGAAAAAAACAGAAGTGAGTAAAGACGCAGACTTGCACGAAATTTATTTAGCTGGGGGATGTTTCTGGGGAGTGGAGGAATACTTCTCACGCGTGTCTGGAGTGACAGATGCCGTTTCAGGCTATGCGAACGGTAGAGGGGAAACAACCAAGTACGAATTGATTAACCAAACAGGTCATGCGGAAACCGTCCATGTCACCTATGATGCTAATCAAATTTCTCTTAAAGAAATCCTGCTTCATTACTTCCGCATTATCAATCCAACCAGCAAAAATAAACAAGGAAATGATGTGGGGACTCAGTATCGTACCGGCGTTTATTACACAAATGACAAGGATTTGGAAGTAATCAACCAAGTCTTTGATGAGGTGGCTAAGAAATATGACCAACCTCTAGCAGTTGAAAAGGAGACCTTGAAGAATTTTGTAGTGGCTGAGGACTATCACCAAGACTACCTCAAGAAAAATCCAAATGGCTACTGTCATATCAATGTCAATCAGGCTGCCTACCCCGTCATCGATGCCAGCAAATATCCCAAACCAAGTGATGAGGAATTGAAAAAGACCTTGTCACCTGAGGAGTATGCAGTTACCCAGAAAAATCAAACAGAACGAGCTTTTTCAAACCGCTATTGGGATAAATTTGAATCTGGTATCTATGTAGATGTCGCCACTGGCGAACCTCTCTTTTCATCAAAGGATAAGTTTGAGTCTGGTTGCGGATGGCCTAGTTTCACCCAACCAATTAGTCCAGATGTTGCTACCTACAAGGAAGATAAGTCCTACAATATGACGCGCATGGAAGTGAGAAGCCGAGTTGGAGATTCTCACCTTGGCCATGTCTTTACAGATGGACCACAGGACAAGGGGGGCTTACGCTACTGTATCAATAGTCTCTCTATCCGCTTTATTCCCAAAGAGCAAATGGCAGAAAAAGGTTATGCTTATTTACTAGATTATGTTGATTAAGAAGTCTTTCCTAAGCAGTTAGTGGAGAATTTTGCTATACTGATACTAGTAAGTGGTAAAGGAGCAGAGCATGACCTACACAATCTTAATCGTAGAAGATGAGTATCTGGTAAGACAAGGCTTGACCAAGCTGGTCAATGTAGCAGCCTACGATATGGAAATCATCGGTCAGGCTGAAAATGGAAGACAGGCTTGGGACTTGATTCAAAAGCAGGTGCCGGATATCATTTTAACCGATATCAACATGCCTCAGCTAAATGGCATCCAGTTGGCCAGTCTGGTACGAGAAACCTATCCACAAGTGCATTTGGTCTTTTTGACAGGTTACGATGATTTTGATTATGCCTTGTCTGCTGTCAAACTCGGTGTGGATGACTACCTGCTCAAACCCTTTTCTCGTCAGGATATTGAGGAAATGTTGGGGAAAATCAAGCAAAAACTAGACAAGGAAGAAAAAGAAGAGCAGTTACAAGATTTATTAACCGATAAGTTTGAGGGAAACCTGGCTCAGAAGATCCAGTCTCATCTGGCTGACAGTCAGTTTAGTTTGAAGTCTTTGGCCAGTGAATTGGGCTTTAGTCCGACTTATTTGAGTTCCTTGATTAAGAAAGAGTTGGGCCTGCCTTTTCAGGATTATTTGGTGCGAGAACGTGTCAAACAAGCCAAGCTTTTGCTCTTGACAACGGATTTAAAGATTTATGAGATTGCAGAGAAGGTTGGTTTTGAAGATATGAACTACTTTACCCAACGTTTTAAACAGATTGCAGGTGTGACACCTCGTCAGTTTAAGAAGGGGGAAGGTTGATGAAGCGTTCTTCTCTCCTAGTCAGAATGGTTATTTCCATCTTTCTGGTCTTTCTCATTCTCCTAGCTCTGGTTGGGACTTTCTACTATCAATCTAGTTCATCAGCCATTGAGGCTACCATTGAAGGCAATAGTCAAACGACTATCAGTCAAACTAGCCATTTTATCCAGTCTTATATCAAAAAATTAGAAACCACCTCGACTAGTTTGACCCAGCAGACGGAAGTCCTAGCCTATGCTGAGAATCCCAGTCAAGACAAGGTCAAGGGAATCCGAGATTTATTTTTGACCATCTTAAAGGCAGACCAGGATTTGAAAACGGTGGTTTTGGTAACCAAGTCTGGTCAGGTCATTTCTACAGATGACAGTTTGCAAATGAAAACTTCCTCAGATATGATGGCTGAGGATTGGTACCAAAAGGCCATTCATCAGGGAGCTAAGCCAGTTTTAACCCCAGCTCGTAAATCAGATAGTCAATGGGTCATTTCTGTTACTCAGGAACTTGTTGATGCAGAGGGGGCCAATCTTGGCGTACTTCGTTTGGATATTTCCTACGAAACTCTGGAAGCCTATCTCAACCAACTCCAGTTGGGCCAGCAGGGCTTTGCCTTTATCATCAATGAAAACCATGAATTTGTCTACCATCCTAAACGTACCGTCTATAGCTCAGTGAGTGAAATGGAGGCTATGAAACCCTACATCGAGACGGGGCAGGGCTATACGCTGGATCACCAATCCTACGTCAGTCAGGAAAAGATTGCAGGAACTGATTGGACGGTGATAGGCGTGTCTTCGTTGGAGAAGTTAGACCAGGTTCGGAGTCAACTCATGTGGACCTTGCTTGGTGCTAGTGCCTTATCTCTTCTTGCCTGTCTCTGCTTGGTGTGGTTCAGTCTCAAACGCTGGATTGCCCCTTTGAAGGATCTGAGAGAAACCATGCTGGAAATTGCTTCTGGTACACAAAATCTTCGTGCTAAGGAAGCT
This sequence comes from Streptococcus sp. DBCMS, assembly GCA_000831085.1. Classification (GTDB taxonomy): domain Bacteria; phylum Bacillota; class Bacilli; order Lactobacillales; family Streptococcaceae; genus Streptococcus. Next base: position 42,304 of record JXRG01000010.1, on the reverse strand, counting down.
GGTGCCTATGAACTGAGAGAAGTGACTCGTCAGTTCAATGCCATGCTGGATCAGATTGATCAGCTGATGGCAGATGTGCGCAGGCAGGAAGAAGCGACCCGGCAGTATGAACTTCAAGCACTGTCGAGCCAGATTAACCCCCATTTCCTCTATAATACTTTGGACACTATCATCTGGATGGCTGAGTTTCAGGATAGTCAGCGAGTGGTTCAGGTGACCAAGTCCTTGGCAACCTATTTCCGCTTGGCGCTCAATCAAGGCAAGGATTTGATTTCTCTTTCTGATGAAATCAATCATGTCCGCCAGTACCTCTTTATCCAGAAACAACGCTATGGTGATAAGCTGGAGTATGAGATTGATGAAGATCCTGCTTTTGGTAACCTAGTCTTACCCAAGTTGGTGTTGCAACCTCTTGTAGAAAATGCTCTTTACCATGGTATTAAGGAGAAGGAAGGTCAGGGCCATATTAAAGTCTCTGTTCAGAAACAGGATACAGGGCTTGTCATCCGCATTGAGGATGATGGTGTTGGTTTCCAAGCTGCTGGCGATAGTAGTCAAAGTCAGCTCAAACGTGGGGGAGTTGGCCTTCAAAATGTCGACCAACGACTCAAACTTCATTTTGGAGACAAATACCAGATGAAGATCAATTCTGTACCTTCAAAAGGGACGATAGTTGAAATATACATTAATAAAATAGTAATTAGCTAACTCTCAGTCTATTCTGGGAGTTTTGCTTTTAAAATTCAGAATGATTAGTTGGCCTTGATAAAATCAGTAAAAAAAGATATGATAGATAGTGACAAAAGAGGTATCAAGTATGAAGGAAAAAGACATTCAAAGAGCAACAAGCCAGATTGTAGAAGATGTAATAGACAAGGCTAACTTGAAGCAAGGAGCTATCTTTGTTTTGGGACTTTCTTCTAGTGAGGTGATAGGTGGTCAGATTGGCAAGGAATCCAGCCAAGAAATTGGGGAAGTCATTGTGAAAACCATTCTAGATATCCTAGAGGAAAAAGGAATTCATCTAGCCGTTCAAGGTTGTGAACATGTTAATCGTGCCCTCGTCGTTGAACGTCAGGCGGCAGAGCAGTTTGGTCTGGAAATCGTCAGTGTCCTTCCGACTCTTCATGCAGGAGGTTCGGGTCAGCTAGCAGCCTTTAAGTTTATGAAAGACCCTGTCGAAGTGGAGTTCATCACGGCTCATGCAGGAATTGATATCGGAGATACCGCAATTGGTATGCATGTCAAGCATGTGCAGGTTCCGATTCGACCAGTTTTGCGTGAGATCGGGCACGCCCATGTAACGGCTCTAGCTAGCCGTCCAAAACTCATTGGTGGTGCGCGTGCACAGTATCCACAAGATTCTATCAGAAAGTCGTAAAATCATTCTGTAATAACAGAAGAAAAGCAAAAGACAGAGGAAACAATGGTATAGATACCATGACTTCCTCTGTTCTTTTTTGTTGAATTCTTGTGCCAAGTGTTCCAACAACAAGAGTATTTTTAACTAGAAGAACGAGTTTCATCTGATGGAGAATTGCCAAAAGTAGGAAAAATTAACTTAGAGAAGATTTTACGTCATAGAAATCAGTAAACAAAGCTGGATTTAACTGTTCTAGGTCGGCTTTTTTGTGCTATACTTAAGGTATGCATAGAAAAACAGTGATTGATTTTAGGGCTTTGGGGGAGAGATACACCTTTACCCAGCCGATTAAAGAGTTAAAAACGAGAGATTTAGCAGAAGTGGCAGACTTGCTGGAACGAGTGGAAAGCTACCAAGAGCAAGGTTATTATGTCGTGGGCTACGTCAGTTATGAGGCTGCGCTTGCATTTGAGGAGAAATTAGCAGTTCACAAGCTTCCTCTATTGGGCGAGTATTTGCTTTACTTTACCGTTCACGATAGTGTGGAAACATCCCCTATTCCTTTGACTTATGAGGAAGTAGATCTGCCTTCAAAGTGGCGGGAACAAACATCTGCAGAGGACTATGAAAAAGCTATTTCTAAGATTCACCATCATTTGCGTCAGGGGGATACCTATCAGGTAAATTACACCGTCCAACTCAAGCAGGACTTAAGTGCCAATCCTTTTGCCATTTACAATCGCATGGTGGTAGAACAGGAGGCGGGCTACAATGCCTATGTTGAACATGATGAGATGGCAGTAATTTCTATGAGCCAGAGCTATTTTTTGAGCAAAATGACCGAGAATTAACGACTCGTCCAATGAAGGGAACAAATAAACGTGGTCTGACTGACGATGAAGATTTGAAAGAGGCAGCTTGGTTGGAGCAGGATCCTAAAAATCGCTCTGAAAATATGATGATTGTTGACCTCTTGCGCAACGATATGAATCGTATTTCTGAAGTTGGGAGTGAGCACGTGGAGCGTCTTTGCCAAGTGGAGCAGTATTCAACCGTTTGGCAAATGACTTCGACCATTAAGAGTCAGTTACGACCGGATGTGGATCTAGTTGAAATCTTCCGTTCGCTCTTTCCATGTGGATCTATCACAGGAGCTCCCAAAATTGCGACCATGGAAATCATCAAGAACTTGGAGCCTCAACCGCGTGGAGTCTACTGCGGAACGATTGGTCTCTTGCTTCCAAATGGGCGACGAATTTTCAATGTCGCCATTCGGACCATTCAACTGCATCAAGGAAAAGCCGTCTATGGAGTTGGCGGAGGGATTACTTGGATAGTACTTGGGAATCTGAATACCGAGAAGTTCATCAAAAAGCAGCTGTTCTCTATCGTAAACAAGCTCGTTTCAAACTGATTACAACTGGGAAAATCAGCCAGAAGCGTTTACTATTTGAAGATCAACATCTGGAAAGACTGACAAAGGCGAGTCGTTATTTTGCCTTTCCTTTTGACCCAGAAGACCTGAGACAAAAGATAGAGATGGAGTGTCAGGCCTGTGATTCCCACCAAGACTACCGTTTGCGAATTTTTCTCAGCAAGTCTGGAGAGATGGAACTCAGTCGCCAAATCTTAGCACCCCTCAGTCCAAGTTTCTGCAAAGCCAAACTTTGTCTGCAAGAAGCAGATTTGAATCAATCATTTATCTACTTTAAAACAACTCATAGACCACATTTAAGTCTAGGAGAGCAAGAGAAGATTTACCACAATAAGTCAGGAGAACTGCTTGAAACCTCTATTGGAAATTTGGTTTTGAAAATCGCTGGAAAACTCTATACACCGCCAGTCCGACTTGGAATTTTACCAGGAATCTACCGCCAGCATTTGTTGGAAACAGGACAGGTGGAGGAAAAAGTATTGACTGTGCCAGACTTGGACCAAGCGGAAGCTATCTATGGCTGTAATGCAGTGAGAGGATTGTATGAGTTGCAAGTGATAGTGTTGTGAGTTTTATCTATTAATAGCTTTTAGTATATATTAATACATATTTGTGTTATAATGTAACCGTAAACAATAAAAATTTAAAGGAGATTTTTGATGAAATCAAAAATAGTTTTGGGAGCTTCGCTAGCGATCGCAACACTTAGTTTAGTATCTCTTTTCGAGATTGAAGGATTCTCACCGTTTTTAATAGAGAATGTTAGCGCAAATACTCATTCTGTAAATAAAGTTATTAATCATAAAGTAAATATTTACTTAGAAAATGCTGATGAAGGTAAAGGTCTAACTGTAAACTTTTCAACAGACAGTGTTAGTCCTAATTTATTTGATGAGTTCAAAAAAAAGAGTGGAATTACAATAACTACTATGTTAGTGAATGCTAAGACAGGTGAAGTTGTAGAAGAATTTTTAACACCAAGTGTTTTTTTACGTTCTAATGATTTAACAAGTGGGACCACATCTTCGTTTGTTTTTAGTGAATATCCTGATGGAGAATATAAATATGTTGTATCTGGAGGAGACTTTATTGATCCTAAGACTAAATTTAAACATCAGTATAGAGGTGAATCTCCAGTTTTTAGAATACGTAATCGAAAATATGTGGAATTGGGAACAACTGATAAAAAATTAGATGGAAGACGTGATGATAGCATTTATAAAGATGGAGTTGTTGAACACAAGGTAAATTTAAATTTAACAAGTTATGAAGGAGGTAATGGAGTTACTGCAATCTTTTCGACTGATAATGTTAACCCTAACTTACTTAATGCTTCTGGTGAAAAGGCTAAAGAAGTTTTTATTAGGTCTAAGTTAATTAATGTTAAAACTGGAGAGGTTGTTGATGAAACGTTTTCTCCCACAGTAAGTTTAACCACTAAAATTTTGACAAGTGGTTCTACAGCAACATTTTATCATATAGATTTAACTGATGGCGAATATAAATATGTTGCGTATGAAAGCCAGCAATATACTGATCCTCAAACTACATTGACTCATCAGTATAGAGGAGAATCTCCTATTTTTAGTATCAAAGATGGAAAATTTTCTGGTTTAGTACCATCTTCACAATCAGATCAAAAACCAAAAGATACGACTTCTAAACAGGAGAAACAGAAGGCTACAGTTCAGTCTGGTTGGTCAGGAACATCCTATTATCAAAATGGCGTAAAAGTAACAAATAAGTGGATTTTTGATAAAAAAGCTAATTCGTACTTCTATCTAAATTCTTCAGGAAACTATACACAAAATAATTGGGTAGGTAATTATTATCTCAAATCAGATGGTAAGATGGCTAAAGGTGAGTGGATATATGATAGTAACTACAAATCATATTACTACTTGACGTCAGAAGGAAGCTACGCTCGTAATACTTGGGTGGGCAATTACTACCTTAAATCAAACGGTAAGATGGCTAAAGGTGAGTGGGTGTATGATAGTAGCTACAAATCATACTACTACTTGACATCAGAAGGCAGTTACGCTCGTAACACTTGGTCAGGTAATTATTATTTGAAATCAGATGGTAAGATGGCTAAAGGTGAGTGGATATATGATAGTAACTACAAATCATATTACTACTTGACACCAGAAGGAAGTTATGCTCGTAATACCTGGGTAGGAAATTACTATCTTAAATCAAACGGTAAAATGGCTGTTAATGAACGTACACCAGATGGTTATCGTGTAGATGGTTCAGGTAAGTGGATTCGTTAACGTAATTTTAGTAAAGAAGCTAGGAAAATTGGCTTCAAATTCAGAATAACGTATAATATCAATATTTTTTAATTCTTGATATTATACGTTTTATTTCTATCTAAATGCTTCGGGAAACTATGTCCAAAATGCTTGGGTAGACAATTACTATCTTAAATCAGATGGTAAGATGGCTAAAAGCGAGTGGATTTATGATAGAGGCTACCAAGGTTGGTATTACCTCAAATCTGATAGATCATATGCTAAGAACAGTTGGCAAGGAAATTACTATCTCAAGTCCAATGGTAAGATGGCTAAAAGCGAGTGGATTTATGATGGAGGCTACCAAGGCTGGTATTATCTCAAATCCGACGGATCATATGCTAAAAGCAGTTGGCAAGGAAATTACTATCTCAAGTCCGATGGTAAGATGGCCAAGAATGAATGGGTTGATGGTGGACGTTACTTTGTAGGTTCTGATGGCTTATGGCAAAATCAGTCAGTTAGCCAGTCCAGCTCTAACCAGACTAAAACAGACTATGCAAATGCTCTTGAGAAAGCAAAAAATTACAATTCGTGGGCAAATATGTCTAAGAAGCGTTTGTACAAACAATTGACTTCTCAATATGGAGAAAAATTTACAAGTGATGCCGCACAATATGCCATCGATCATTTGAATGCAGACTATAAGGCAAATGCCTTAGCAAAGGCTAAAATTTACCAAAAACAATTTAATAAATCGAAAGATGCAATATACAATCAGTTGGTTTCTCCTTATGGTGAAGAATTTACAGAAGAAGAAGCTAATTATGCCATTCAACATCTTGACGACTAATTATTTAGAATAACTATTTTAACACTGATTGACAAGTCAAGTGCAACAAAGTTGTTCCTCTAATTAAGAGAGTATCTTTAAAGCTGTTTGAGTGAGCTCAAACAGCTTTTTTGCGGACTATAGCCAAGTTCAAAATAGAAGGTTCTCCTATTGTCTTTCCACTCAGAACAAAATGGATTTTCCAATTTCAAAAAGGGCTGGAGTTTATAGGTGTGAACAAAGGTATCTATGCTATGTCCCGTTGGTTTCTCTCCCATTACTTCTGTAAATTCTTTCAGAAAGTCGTCCGATAAACGATATAGTTTCAAATAATAGCTGGCTTCTCTAGCATACTGATAACGGTTATGGGTAGCATCTGCATAATGGTGTAGGTAATAGATCTTCTGCCCATTGACTTATTTCACTTGTGTTATGGAACCACGATTCATTTTACGAGTAATAGTAGAGCAGTTTCCCCCAGTCTACGAGCAAACTCAGCAGGTTTGAGTCCTACGTTTAAATAAGCTTCAATTTCTAGTCGCTCAGCTTCAGATAAGTGCTTGCATGAGAATAATTAGTGGACATGTTCATCTTCCTTTATACTGTTTTTCGCAACTCTAGTATATCAGATGAACATGTCTTTTGTGTTGCACTTCATTTTAAAATAGGGCTTTCATAAATAGTTATTATTTGAGTGTAAAAAAATTAAGTATATGGTATACTATAGGTATAAATCATTAAAAACAATGGAGATTTTTATGAAAAAATCAAAAAAAATTTTAGTAACCAGCTTAGCAACTGCAACACTGGGACTTATTTCATTTGCGGATACAACTGGAGACTTTCCTTTTTCGGCTCAGCATGTTTCTGCTCAAGAAAAGGATGCATCTAAAAATGGTAAGGTTGTAAAAGAGAATACAACTTCGGCGCCAAATCAAGCTGAGAAACCGAAAACACCAGCGCCGAAATCAGCACCGAAACCAGAGCCAAAGCCAGCACCGAAACCAGAACCAAAACCAGCGCCGAAACCCGCTGAGAAACCGAAAACACCAGCTCAAAAACCTGCTGAGAAACCTAAAAATACAAGTCCTAAAGAGGATAAGTCCAAATCTACAGCTCAGTCTGGTTGGGTAGGCTCATCGTACTATGAAAATGGTACTAAAGTTACTAATAAGTGGATTTTTGATAAAAAAGCTAATTCTTATTTCTATCTAAATGCTTCGGGAAACTATGTCCAAAATGCTTGGGTAGGCAATTACTATCTTAAATCAGATGGTAAGATGGCTAAAGCTGAGTGGATTTATGACAAAAACTATGGATCCTATTATTATCTAACAGCAGAAGGCAGCTACGCTCGCAACAAATGGGTAGGTAATTACTATCTAAAATCAGATGGTAAGATGGCCAAAAATGAATGGGTAGATGGTGGTCGTTATTATGTAGGAGACGATGGTCTGTGGCAACCAAAACCAGCGCCAAAGCCAGCACCAAAACCAGCTGAGAAACCGAAAACGCAAGCACCAAAACCAGCTGAGAAACCGAAAACGCGAGCACAAAAACCTGCTGAGAAACCAAAAACACCAGCACCAAAACCCGCTGAGAAACCGAAAACACCAGCACAAAAACCTGCTGAGAAACCGAAAACACCAGCACCGAAACCCGCTGAGAAACCAAAAACACCAGCACCAAAACCTGCTGAGAAACCAAAAACACCAGCACCAAAACCGGCACCAAAACCGGCTGAAAAAGCTAAAGAAACAACTCCTAAACAGGATAAATCACAATCTAAAGTTCAGTCTGGCTGGGTAGGAAATTACTACATCAAATCAGATGGAAAGAGAGCTAAAAATGAATGGGTAGATGGTGGTCGTTATTATGTTGATTCTGATGGAAAAAAGGTTAAAAGTGACTGGATTTATGATAAAAACTATGGTTCATATTATTATCTAACAGCAGAAGGCAGCTACGCTCGCAACAAATGGGTAGGAAATTATTATCTCAAATCAGATGGTAAGATGGCTAAGAATGAATGGGTAGATGGTGGCCGTTACTATGTTAATTCTGAAGGCAAAATGGTAAGGGGTAAATGGGTAGATGGTGGTCGTTACTATGTAGGAAACGATGGTGTGCGACAACCAAAACCAGCAGCCGGGAATCCATACTCAGCAGCTTTAAAGACAGCACAAGATTATAATAGGATTCATTTGTCAAAAAAAAGAATTTATGAGATGTTAATTTATGAAGGTTTTAATAGTGACACTGCACAATATGCTATCAATCATTTGCAAGCAGACTATAAGGCGAATGCCTTAGCTCAAGCAAGAGAATACCGAAAGAATGCCAATTTATCAAAGACAGAAATTTATGAGAGGCTAACTTCTCCTTATTTTAGAAAATTTACCAAAGAAGAAGCCAACTATGCCATTCAACATTTGGGTGACTAATTTTTACAAATAGTGAAGTAAATGAGATGTTTTAATTTTGGCTTGTAGCCTGCAAACCTTTGCACAAAACGGACGATTTTGTTATACTATATCTGTAAGCATTTTCAATTAAAAAGGAGAAGACGATGAGTCAAAAGATTATTGGGATTGACCTTGGTGGAACTTCTGTCAAGTTTGCAATTTTAACTCAAGAAGGAGAAATTCAAGAAAAATGGTCTATTAAGACTAACATTTTGGATGAAGGAAGCCATATCGTAGACGATATGATTGAATCTATTCAACATCGTTTTGAATTGCTTGGACTGTCTGCAGCAGATTTCCAAGGGATTGGTATGGGTTCACCTGGTGTGGTTGATCGTGAAAAGGGAACTGTTATCGGTGCCTATAACCTCAACTGGAAAACTCTTCAACCAATCAAAGAAAAGATGGAAAAATCCTTGGGTATTCCATTCTTTATCGACAATGACGCTAACGTAGCTGCTCTTGGTGAGCGTTGGATGGGTGCTGGTGAAAACCAACCAGACGTTGTCTTTATGACTCTGGGAACAGGTGTTGGTGGTGGTATCGTGGCAGAAGGTAAATTGCTTCACGGTGTTGCAGGTGCTGCAGGTGAACTTGGACATATCACAGTTGACTTTGACCAACCAATCTCATGTACTTGTGGTAAAAAAGGCTGTCTTGAGACAGTGGCTTCAGCAACAGGTATTGTCAACTTGACTCGCCGTTACGCAGATGAGTATGAAGGCGATGCAGAGTTGAAACGCTTGATTGACGACGGTGAAGAAGTAACTGCTAAAACGGTCTTTGATTTGGCAAAAGAAGGGGACGACCTCGCTTTGATCGTTTACCGTAACTTCTCACGTTACTTGGGTATTGCATGTGCCAACATCGGTTCTATCCTAAATCCATCAACAATCGTTATTGGTGGTGGTGTATCAGCTGCCGGAGAATTCCTTCTTCAAGGCGTGCAAAAAGTTTATGATGAAAATACCTTCCCACAAGTTCGCACAACGACTAAGCTGGCTCTTGCGACTCTAGGAAATGATGCTGGAGTTATTGGGGCAGCATCTCTTGTATTACAATAAAAGTAAAAAGGAGAAAAACACTAACTTAAAGCTAGTGATTTTCCTCCTTTCTTTTTTTATGCTATACTAGTTAAGAATAAACGTTGAGGTGAGAGTAAATGACAAAAGCAGATAAGATTTTTAAAGAAAATATTGAACGAATCCTCAAAGACGGTGTCTTTTCCGAGCAGGCACGTCCCAAGTACAAGGATGGGACTGTTGCCAACTCCAAATACATAACGGGTGCCTTTGCCGAGTATGATTTGTCTAAGGGCGAATTTCCCATCACAACCTTGCGTCCCATTGCAATCAAATCTGCCATCAAGGAAGTGCTCTGGATTTACCAGGATCAGTCTAATAGCCTAGAAGTGCTCAATGACAAGTACAATGTCCACTACTGGAATGACTGGGAAGTGGGAGACACGGGGACCATCGGTGAGCGCTATGGGGCAGTCGTTAAGAAACACGATATCATTAACAAGATTCTCAAGCAGTTGGAAGCCAACCCTTGGAACCGTCGTAATATCATCTCACTCTGGGATTACCAAGCATTTGAGGAGACAGACGGCCTCCTTCCATGCGCTTTTCAGACCATGTTTGATGTCCGTCGTGTTGATGGGGAAATCTATCTAGATGCGACCTTGACCCAGCGTTCGAATGATATGTTGGTGGCACACCACATTAACGCTATGCAGTATGTGGCTCTTCAGATGATGATTGCCAAGCATTTTGGATGGAAGGTTGGGAAGTTCTTCTACTTCATCAACAACCTTCATATCTATGATAATCAGTTTGAACAAGCAGAAGAATTGCTTCGTCGTGAGCCGTCAAACTGCCAACCTCGTTTGGTCTTGAATGTGCCAGATGGGACCAATTTCTTTGATATCAAAGCGGAGGACTTTGAGTTGGTTGACTATGATCCAGTCAAGCCACAACTGAAGTTTGATTTGGCTATTTAATACTCTTCGAAAATCTCTTCAAACCACGTCAGCGTCGCCTTACCGTAGATATGGGTACTGACTTCGTCAGTTCTATCCACAACCTCAAAACAGTGTTTTGAGCTGACTTCGTCAGTTTTATCTACAACCTCAAAGCAGTGCTTTGAGCAACCTAAGGCTAGCTTCCTAGTTTGCTCTTTGATTTTCATTGAGTATAAAAGAAAATAAAAAGAAGTTGAGATTTCTCAACTTCTTTTGTTACTTAATGTGATACGCGACGGCGAGCTGCTTTTTTACGGTTTTCTTCGATGAAAGCTGCTTTTTGCTCTTCTGGCTCAATCACTTTCTTTTTAATTGCGTATACTGCACCTGCAACGGCAGCGACAGTTCCTGCGACACCTGTTACAAGACCTTTAGCGAATCCTTTAGCCATGAGTCTTCCTCCTTTATCTTCCCAATCAGTCAGGCTCCTCAAGAGGTAGCATTTTTCTGACCGACCTTTTTGTGATATAATAATAGTAACGAAAAAATGGGAATTTTTCAAGGAAAAAAGATGAAAACAAAAATAATTGTGATTGTTGGACCGACTGCTGTTGGGAAAACAGCCCTTGCTATTGAAGTGGCCAAGCGCTTTGGTGGAGAGGTGGTCAGCGGTGACAGTCAGCAAGTATACAGAGGATTGGATATTGGGACGGCCAAGGCTAGTCCAGAGGAGCAAGCTGCAGTTCCTCATCATTTGATTGATGTCAGAGAGGTGACCGAGTCTTACTCGGCTTTTGATTTTGTTTCAGAAGCTAAGAAAGCTATTGAGGATATTCAAAGCCGTGGCAAGCTTGCTATTATCGCTGGTGGGACAGGGCTTTATATTCAGAGTCTGCTAGAAGGATATCATCTAGGTGGCGAGACCCCACACGAGGATATTTTAGCCTATCGTGCTAGTTTAGAACCTTTTTCAGATGAGGACTTAGCCCATCTGGTGGATCAAGCAGGTCTTGAAATTCCCCAATTTAATCGTCGTCGTGCTATGCGTGCCTTGGAAATTGCCCATTTTGCTCAAGACTTGGAAAATCAAGAAAGTTTATATGAACCGCTGATTATTTGCTTGGATGATGAGCGTAGTCAACTCTATGACCGTATTAATCACCGAGTGGACCTGATGTTTGAAGCAGGACTTTTGGAGGAAGCTAAATGGCTGTTTGACCATTATCCAGATGTACAGGCTGCTAAAGGGATAGGTTATAAAGAACTCTTTCCTTATTTTCGTGGAGAGCAGTCCTTGGAAGAAGCTAGTGACAGCCTAAAACAGGCGACTCGCCGATTTGCCAAGCGCCAGTTGACCTGGTTCCGCAATCGCATGCAGGTGACCTTTTATCAGATAGGAGAATCTGGTGTGAAAGAGCGTATTATAAGCCAGATTGAGGAGTTTTTAAATGATTGAAACGGAGAAAAAAGAGGAGCGAGTCCTGCTGATTGGAGTTGAACTCCAGGGCATGGATAATTTTGACCTCTCCATGGAAGAGCTGGCCAGTTTAGCAAAGACAGCTGGGGCAGTCGTTGTCGATAGCTACAGGCAAAAACGCGAAAAATACGATTCCAAGACCTTTGTCGGTTCTGGTAAGTTGGAAGAAATAGCTCAAATGGTGGACGCAGAAGAAATCACGACGGTCATCGTCAATAACCGTCTGACCCCTCGACAAAATGTCAATTTAGAGGAAGTCTTAGGTGTTAAGGTTATTGACCGAATGCAGTTGATTTTGGATATCTTTGCCATGAGAGCTCGAAGTCATGAAGGGAAGCTCCAAGTTCATCTTGCCCAGCTCAAGTACCTTTTGCCTCGTTTGGTTGGTCAGGGGATTATGCTCAGCCGTCAGGCAGGGGGAATTGGTTCCCGTGGTCCAGGTGAAAGCCAGCTGGAACTGAACCGTCGTAGCGTTCGCAATCAAATCACAGATATCGAACGCCAGCTCAAGGTGGTTGAGAAAAATCGGGCGACAGTTCGAGAAAAACGTATCGAGTCAAGCACCTTTAAGATTGGTTTGATTGGTTATACCAATGCTGGGAAATCAACCATTATGAATACCTTGACCAGCAAAACCCAGTATGAAGCAGATGAGCTTTTTGCAACTCTGGATGCGACAACTAAAAGCATCCATCTGGGAGGTAATCTACAAGTAACTTTAACGGATACAGTTGGATTTATTCAGGACTTGCCGACAGAGTTGGTGTCCAGTTTCAAGTCTACCCTAGAAGAAAGCAAGCATGTAGACCTTCTAGTTCATGTCATCGATGCCAGCAATCCTTACCATGAGGAACATGAAAAAACGGTCCTTTCCATCATGAAAGACTTGGACATGGAGGACATTCCTCGCTTGACCCTTTATAATAAAGCGGATTTGGTGGAGGATTTTACGCCTACTCAAACGCCATATGCACTGATTTCGGCAAAATCTAAAGATAGTCGAGAACAGTTGCAGGCTTTATTGCTGGATAAGATTAAGGAAATTTTTGAAGCATTTACCCTGCGCGTGCCTTTTTCTAAATCTTACAAGATTCATGATTTAGAAAGTGTTGCGATTTTAGAAGAACGTGACTACCAAGATGATGGTCAAGTCATCACAGGCTACATTGCAGAGAGAAACAAATGGAGATTAGAGGAATTTTATGACTGATATCAAAACATTGGCACTCAAGTATGGTGGCTATACAAGTCTAGACAAGGTATATCTGGATCAATTTTTAGCTGGTAGGTCTGAAGAGGAGCAACTAGCTCTCATTACACCTCCCCCCAGCGTAGTGAATGCCTACTTTGCAGAACTCTATCAGAAAAAGAGCCCTGAAGCTGCGACAGATTATTTTGCTGAATTGAGTCAGGAGTTGAATCTTTACAATACTGAGCCAACTTTCACTCTGGAAAACAAGCCCTTTATTCGCCTCAATCTCTCTGGGAAATCCTTTGGCTTTTGCTACGAGAAAGAAGGACTAGGAAGGATTTTCTCAGAAACTGAGGAAGCAATCACTGCTGACTTGCTCTTTGAAATTGCTCAGATTTTCCCTCATCAGCTAGTCTATGAGGAGTCTGGAAAGATTTACATGAAGGCGATTGGAGAGGAAGAAGTTGTCTCTGTGGAGAGTTTGACTCCTCTGACAGACCTGGAAACCTTGTCAGATGGTCGTAAGTGTCTCAAAGGCTATAGCCAAGAGGATTTACTACAAGAAGCTAGAGCTTTTTCTGGCAAGTTTTATTACCGCTCGGAAAACCGTACCGCTATGTTATATATTGATTAATTAGAAAGTATCGAATGGATATTCAATTTTTAGGAACGGGGGCTGGTCAGCCCTCTAAAGCCCGCAACGTTTCAAGTCTCGCCCTGAAACTCTTGGACGAGATTAACGAAGTCTGGCTCTTTGACTGTGGAGAAGGGACGCAAAATCGTATTCTGGAAACTACGATTCGACCACGTAAGGTCAGCAAAATCTTTATCACCCATTTACATGGAGACCATATCTTTGGATTGCCTGGTTTTCTCTCTAGTCGTGCCTTTCAAGCCAATGAAGAGCAGACAGATTTGGAAATCTATGGACCTCAAGGGATCAAGTCATTTGTCTTGACCAGTCTTCGTGTGTCAGGTTCACGCCTGCCCTATAAGATTCATTTCCATGAGTTCGACCAAAATTCTCTAGGGAAAATCCTTGAAACCGATAAATTCACTGTGTATGCAGAGGAGCTGGATCACACTATTTTTTGCGTTGGGTATCGTGTCATGCAAAAGGATTTGGAAGGGACCTTGGATGCTGAAAAACTTAAGGCTGCTGGTGTTCCGTTTGGTCCGCTTTTTGGAAAAATCAAAAACGGTCAGGATGTTGTTTTGGATGATGGGACTGAAATCAAGGCGGCAGACTATATCTCAGCTCCCCGTCCGGGTAAAATTATCACTATTCTAGGAGACACCCGAAAAACCAATGCTAGTGTGCGTCTGGCTGTCAATGCTGATGTCCTAGTTCATGAGTCCACATATGGCAAGGGCGATGAGAAAATTGCCCGCAATCACGGTCACTCAACCAATATGCAGGCTGCACAAGTAGCGGAAGAAGCAGGAGTCAAACGCCTCTTGCTCAACCATATCAGTGCCCGCTTCCTCTCAAAGGATATTAGTCAGCTTAAGAAAGATGCTGCTAGTGTCTTTGAAAATGTCCATGTCGTCAAAGATTTGGAAGAAGTGGAAATCTAAAAGATTGAAAAAGGATAAGTATGCGAACAATTCTCGTTACAGGTGCTAGCGGTGGTTTAGCCCAAGAAATGGTTAAACTCTTGCCAAATGATCAACTGATCTTGCTAGGTAGAAACAAGGAAAAACTGGCCCAACTCTACGGAAATCATCCTAATGTGGAATGGATTGAAATCGACATTACTGATGACTCAGCCCTAGAAGCTCTGGTAGCTGACCTCTATCTCCGTTATGGCAAGATTGATGTTTTGATTAACAATGCTGGTTATGGAATTTTTGAAGATTTCGACCAGATCTCTGATCAAGACATTCACCAGATGTTTGAGGTCAATACCTTTGCTTTGATTAATCTGTCTCGTTTGGTTGCTTCTCGTATGAAGGAGATTCGAAAAGGGCATGTCATCAATATCGTCAGCATGGCAGGATTAATTGCGACTGCTAAGTCCAGTCTTTACTCAGCGACCAAGTTTGCGGCTATTGGATTTTCAAATGCTCTGCGCCTCGAACTCATGCCCTATGGTGTCTATCTAACGACGGTCAATCCAGGACCGATTCGTACTGCCTTTTTTGACCAAGCGGACCCAGATGGAGCTACCTCAAGTCGGTTGACCGCTTTCTTTTAGAACCAGATGCAGTGGCTAGAAAGATTGTCAAAATCATAGGAAAAAACAAACGGGAACTCAATCTCCCAGTTTTGTTGAATCTAGCCCATAAGTTTTATACCCTCTTTCCCAAGCTAGCTGATAAGTTGGCAGGGGAATCTTTAATTATAAGTAAAAGAAGTTCCTTACAAAAGGAACTTTTTATAATATTTAACTGAGTGTCAAAAAAATGTGTGTTTTTGTTCTAAATCTACATTCACATTTTTGGAATCTTCTACAAATTTTAGAAAAAACAATCAAAAATATGATTTTTTGTGTTTAGGGTATTGAAATTTCCTATATTATTTTATAAAATAAGGGTAAAAGGCTATGAAAAAGTAATACGCTTACAAATAAATGGAAGCGGTTACTAAAGGAGGGTTTTATGGAAAAAGGCCATTGGAATCGTAAAAGAGTCTACAGCATTCGTAAGTTTGCCGTAGGCGCTTGCTCTGTCTTGATTGGAACCTGTGCGGTTCTATTTGGAGGAAGTGTCATTGGAGAATCACCAGTTTTCGCCGATGAAACTCCTATCGCTCACACTGTGGAACAAGCAAAAGAGGAAAGTCCGGCAGTGGGGGAAAAAGAAGATCAAACTGTAGCAGAGCACAAGGATGTTGCAAGTGTCGATCAAAGTCAAGCTGCTCCAATTGAAGCAAGCAAACCAGAGAAGAAAGAAGAGGAACCTGTAGCTCCAAAAGAGGAGAAAGCGTCAGTAAAACCTGAAGAAACAGCTCCAAAGGTAGAATCTCAAGCTTCAAGTCAAGAAAAACCTGTCAAGGAAGATTTGAAAGCTGCGACAAATGAAGAAGTAAATCAAATGATTGAAGACAGAAAAGTGAATTTTAATCAAAATTGGCACTTTAAACTCAATGCAAACTCTAAAGAAGCTGTGAAACCAGATGCAGATGTTTCGTCATGGCAAAAATTGGATTTACCACACGACTGGAGTATCTTTAACAATTTTGACCATCAATCGCCTGCCCAAAACGAAGGTGGACAGCTCAATGGTGGTGAAGCTTGGTATCGTAAGACCTTTAAACTTGATGAAAAAGACCTTAAGAAAAATGTTCGTGTGACCTTTGATGGGGTCTACATGGATTCTCAAGTCTATGTCAATGGCCAGTTAGTGGGGCATTATCCAAACGGTTATAACCAGTTCTCATACGATATTACCAAATACCTTCACAAAGATGGTCGTGAGAATGTGATTGCTGTCCATGCAATTAACAAACAACCAAGTAGCCGTTGGTATTCAGGTAGCGGTATCTACCGTGATGTGACCTTGCAAGTGACAGATAAGGTTCATGTTGAGAAAAATGGTACAACCATCTTAACACCAAAACTAGAACAACAGCAACATGGCAAGGTTGAAACGCATGTGACCAGCAAAATCGTCAATACAGACGATAAAGACCATGAACTTGTAGCAGAGTATCAAATCGTTGAACGTGGTGGTCAGGCTGTAACAGGCTTGGTTCGTACAGCGAGCCGTACCTTGAAAGCACATGAATCAACAAGTCTTGATGCGATTTTAGAAGTTGAACAACCAAAACTCTGGACAGTTTTAAATGACAAACCAGCCTTGTACGAATTGATTACGCGTGTTTACCGTGATGGTCAATTGGTTGATGCTAAGAAGGATCTGTTTGGTTACCGTTACTATCATTGGACTCCAAATGAAGGTTTCTCTTTGAATGGTGAACGCATTAAATTCCATGGTGTTTCCTTGCACCATGACCACGGAGCGCTTGGAGCAGAAGAAAATTATAAAGCAGAATACCGTCGTCTCAAACAAATGAAGGAGATGGGGGTTAACTCCATCCGTACAACTCATAACCCTGCAAGTCCACAGACCTTGCAAATCGCAGCAGAACTTGGTTTGCTGGTTCAGGAAGAAGCCTTTGATACGTGGTATGGTGGCAAGAAACCTTATGATTACGGACGTTTCTTTGAAAAAGATGCCACTCACCCAGAAGCTAGAAAAGGTGAAAAATGGTCTGACTATGATCTTCGTACCATGGTCGAAAGAGATAAAAATAACCCAGCTGTCTTCATGTGGTCTATCGGAAACGAAATCGGTGAAGCCAATGGTAATGCTCACTCTCTTGCAACGGTTAAACGCTTAGTAAAAGTGATTAAAGATGTTGATACTACACGTTATGTTACTATGGGAGCAGACAAGTTCCGCTTTGGTGATGGTAGCGGTGATCATGAGAAAATTGCTAATGAACTGGATGCAGTTGGTTTTAACTACTCAGAAGATAACTACAAGAAACTTCGTGCGAAACATCCAAACTGGTTGATTTACGGTTCAGAAACATCTTCAGCAACCCGTACGCGTGGCAGCTATTATCGTCCTGAACATGAATTGAAACATAGTAACGGACCTGAACGTCATTACGAACAGTCTGACTATGGTAATGATCGTGTGGGTTGGGGGAAAACGGCAACAGATTCATGGACCTTTGACCGTGACAACGCTGGCTATGCTGGACAGTTTATCTGGACAGGTACGGACTATATCGGTGAACCTACACCATGGCACAACCAAAACCAAACTCCCGTTAAGAGCTCTTACTTTGGTATCGTAGATACAGCTGGTATTCCAAAAAATGACTTTTATCTTTACCAAAGCCAATGGGTTTCTGCCAAGAAGAAACCAATGGTTCACCTTCTTCCTCACTGGAACTGGGAAAATAGAGAATTGGCATCGAAAGTTGAAGATTCAGACGGAAAAATCCCAGTTCGTGCCTACTCAAACGCTGCAAGCGTTGAATTGTTCTTGAACGGTCAATCTCTCGGTGTTAAAAAGTTCAACAAAAAACAAACCAGTGATGGCCGTACCTACCAAGAAGGTGCCAATGCTAAGGAACTCTATCTTGAGTGGAAGGTTGCTTATCAACCAGGTACTTTGGAAGCTGTAGCTCGCGATGAAGCTGGAAACGAAATTGCACGTGATAAGATTACGACTGCAGGCCAACCAGCAGGTGTTCGCCTCGTCAAGGAAGAACACGCAATCGCAGCAGATGGAAAAGACTTAACCTACATCTACTACGAAATCGTAGATAGTGAAGGAAATGTGGTACCAACTGCCAATAATTTGGTTCGTTTCCAATTGCATGGACAAGGTCAGCTGGTTGGTGTTGATAACGGGGAACAAGCCAGTCGTGAACGTTATAAGGCACAAGCAGATGGTTCTTGGATTCGTAGAGCCTTTAACGGTAAAGGGGTTGCCATTGTTAAATCAACTGAACAAGCAGGTAAATTCACTCTAACAGCCCACTCTGATCTCTTGAAATCGGACCAAGTCACTGTCTTTACAGGTAAGAAAGAAGATCAAGAAAAGACTGTTTTAGGTACAGAAGTACCAAAAGTACGTACTGTTATTGAGAAAGAGCCAAAAATGCCGAAGACAGTCGGTTTTATCTACAGTGATGGCAGTCGTGAAAAACGTCCAGTCACTTGGTCTTCAGTTGATGTGAGCCAAGCAGGAGTTGTGACTGTTAAAGGTATGGCAGACGGACGCGAAGTTGAGGCCCGTGTCGAAATTCTAGCAATCGCAAATGAGCTTCCAACTGTTAAGCGTGTTGCTCCAGGAACAGACTTGAGCGCTGTTGACAAATACGTTTCTATCGCTGTTACGGATGGAAGCGTACAAGAATACGAAGTTGATAAGTGGGAGATTGCGGAAGCAGATAAAGCTAAACTGTCAGTTGCAGGATCACGTATTCAAATGACTGGTCAACTGGGTGGTGAGACTATTCACGCTACCCTTGTAGTAGAAGATGGTGATGTTGCAGCACCTGTAATACCAACTGTAACGGTTGGTGGCGAATCTGTCACTGGTCTTACTACTCAAAATCCAATGCAATATCGAACTCTTGCTTACGGTGCATCCTTGCCAGAAGTTGTAGCAAGTGCTGAAAATGCGGATGTTACTGTAGTCCAAGCAAGTGCAGCAAACGGCATGCGTGCAAGCATCTATGTTCAACCAAAAGATGGTGGACCTCTTCAAACCTATGCAATTCAATTCCTTGAAGAAGCACCGAAAATTGACCACTTGAGCTTACAAGTAGAGCAAGCTGACGGTCTTAAAGAAGACCAAACAGTGAAATTGTCTGTACTCGCTCACTATCAAGACGGAACACAAGCAGTTTTACCAGCTGATAAAGTAAACTTCTCTACAAGTGGTGAAGGGGAAGTCGCAGTTCGTAAAGGAATGCTTGAGTTACATAAGCCAGGAGCAGTCACTCTCAAAGCGGAATATGAGGGAGCTAAAGGCCAAGTTGAACTCACTATCCAAGCCAATACTGAGAAAAAAGTAGCCCAATCTATCCGTCCAGTAAATGTAGTCACAGATTTGCATCAGGAACCAAGCCTTCCAGCAACAGTAACAGTTGAGTACGACAAAGGTTTCCCTAAAGCCCACAAAGTCACATGGCAATCCATTCCAAAAGAAAAACTCGACCACTATCAAACATTTGAAGTACTAGGTAAAGTTGAAGGAATTGACCTTGAAGCGCGTGCTAAAGTCTCTGTAGAAGGTATTGTTTCGGTTGAAGAAGTCAGCGTGACAACACCAATTGCAGAAGCGCCACAATTACCAGAAAGTGTTCGTACCTACGATTCAAATGGTCACGTTTCAGCTGCTAAGGTTACATGGGATACGATTCGTCCAGACCAATACGCCAAGGAAGGTGTCTTTACAGTTAATGGTCGCCTAGAAGGTACGCAATTAACAACTAAACTTCATGTTCGCGTATCTGCTCAAACTGAGAAGGGAGCAAATATTTCTGACCAGTGGACCGGTTCAGAATTGCCACTTGCCTTTGCTTCAGACTCAAATCCAAGCGACCCAGTTTCAAATGTTAATGACAAGCTCATTTCCTACAATAACCAACCAGCTAACCGTTGGACAAACTGGAATCGTAAGAAAGACGCATCCGTAGGAGTTCTCTTTGGTGACTCTGGTATTTTGAGCAAACGCTCTGTTGATAACTTAAGTGTCGGATTCCACGAAGACCATGGAGTTGGTGTACCGAAGTCTTATGTGATCGAATACTATGTAGGTAAAGAAGTGCCTAGCACTCCTAAGAATCCTAGCTTTTTAGAAACTGAAAACCATGTCTTTAACGATCCTGCAAACTGGAAAGAGGTAAGCAATCTCAAAGCACCAGCTCAATTAAAAGCTGGAGAAATGAATCATTTCAGTTTTGATAAAGTTGATACCTATGCGGTTCGCATTCGTATGGTTCGACTTGATAGCAAGAAAGGAACATCTATCACAGAGGTACAAATCTTTGCGAAACAAGTTGCGGCAGCCAAACAAGGACAAACGAGAATCCAAGTTGACGGTAAAGACTTAGCAAACTTCAACCCTGATTTGACAGACTACTATCTTGAGTCTGTAGATGGAAAAGTTCCTGCAGTAACGGCAAGTGTTAGCAACAATGGTCTCGCGACGGTTGTTCCAAGTGTTCGTGAAGGTGAGCCAGTCCGTGTCATCGCAAAAGCTGAAAATGGCGACATCTTAGGAGAATACCGTCTACACTTTACTAAGGATAAAGACTCACTTTCTCGTAAACCTCTTGCTGCGGTTAAACAAGCTCGCTTGCTACAAGTAGGGCAACCACTTGAATTGCCAACTAAGGTTCCGGTTTATTTTACAGGTAAAGACGGCTATGAAACAAAAGACTTGGCAGTTGAATGGGAAGAAGTTCCAGCAGAAAATCTGACAAAAGCAGGTCAATTTACTGTTCGAGGTCGTGTCCTTGGTAGTGATCTTGTTGCTGAGTTCACTGTACGAGTGACAGACAAACTAGGCGAGTCTCTCTCAGATAACCCTAACTACAATGAAAATGGAAACCGTGCATTTGCCTCTGCTACTAATGATATTGACAAGAATTCAAAAGATAGAATTGATTACATCAATGATGGTAATCAGGATGAGAGTCGTCGTTGGACAAACTGGTCAGCAACACCTTCAGCTAATCCAGAAGTTTCAGTAGGTGTTATTTTCCGTGAAAATGGTAAGATTGTAGAGCGTACTGTTGATCAAGCCAAACTTCGCTTCTTTGCTGATAGTGGTACGGATGCACCATCTAAGCTCGTATTGGAACGTTATATTGGTCCAGAGTTTGAAGTGCCGACCTATTATTCTAACTATCAAGCTTATGACGCAACTCACCCATTCAACAAACCAGAGAACTGGGAGACGGTTCCTTATAAAGCTGACAAAGAAATACAGGCTGGTGATGACATCAACCTAACATTTAAAGCAGTAAACGCTAAAGCTTTGAGATGGCGCATGGAACGAAAAGCAGACAAGAAAGGAATTGCTCTTGTTGAAACGACTTTCTTGGCTCCAAGTGAAAAAGCAAAAGATAGTACTCAATCGAAGATTCTTGTAGATGGAAAAGAACTTCCTGACTTCGCTGAAGATCGTCAAGACTACCAAATCACCTATAAAGGTCAACGTCCAAAAGTTTCAGTTGAAGAAAGCAATCAAGTGGCTTCAACAGTTGTAGATAGTGGAGACGATAGCCTTCCTGTACTTGTTCGCCTTGTTTCAGAAAGTGGAAAACAAGTCAAGGAATACCGTATCCAGTTTACCAAGGAAAAACCAGTTTCTGAGAAGACAGTTGCTGCTGTACAAGAAGAGCTTCCAAAACTCGAATTTGTTGAAAACGATTTGGCCTACAAGACAGTTGAGAAAAAGGATTCAACGCTGTATCTAGGAGAAACTCGTGTAGAACAAGAAGGAAAAGTTGGTAAAGAACGTATCTTTACAGCGATTAATCCTGATGGAAGTAAGGAAGAAAAACTTCGGGAAGTGGTAGAGGATCCGATAGACAGCATCGTCTTGGTTGGAACTAAACTAGGAACCGCCCTTCCAGAAGACGAAGTGAAGAACCTTGCCCTCGACAGACCAGAACTTGTAGTTGAAGAAGAAACCATCGACTTCAAAGTTCAGGAGCGTAAGTCTGATAAGTTGTACCTAGGAGAAACTCGTGTTCTCCAAGAAGGTCAAAAAGGTATCCGTGTTCACTTGATTGAAGTGGAAAATGGGAAACGTCAGCTTAAAGAAACTTACGATAAAGTCGCTGCTCAAGATCGTATAGTAGAAGTTGGTACTAAACCAGGAACTTCTCTTCCAGAAGACGAAGTGAAAAATCTCGTTCTTAATCTTCCAGAGCTTATCTCAGAAGAAGAAATCATTGATTTCAAAGTTCAGGAACAAAAGAATGATAAACTTCCAGCAGGTCAAACTCGCATCCTTCAAGAAGGAAGACAAGGTATCCGCGTTCACTTAATTGAAGTTGAAAATGGCAAGCGAACTGAAAAAGATAGCTATGATAAAGTTATGGCTCAGGATCGCATCGTAGAAGTTGGTACAGCTGGCGAAACGACCAAACCAGTACCTCAAGAAACTACAAAACCACAAGTATCAGAAAAAGCAGATATAAAAGAAATTGCTTCAAGTGCAGCTAGTCAGGTTCAAAAAGAGCAGTTACCAAATACAGGAAGTGCAGAAAGTCAAGCAGCCCTAGCAGCAGGTTTAGCTCTTCTAGCTTTAGGTGCAGGTCTTGTAGCAACTAAACGAAGAAAAGAAGACTAATCTCATTTAGTAGCCAATAAGTACAGTAAAGAAAGATCAGGGATAACCCCCTGGTCTTTTTTCTATGATTTAGAATAATGAAATATGCTAAATTAAACTATTTATCAGTATGGGATATGACTATTGCTAGGTCTCTTCTGATTTTTACTTATATAAAATAGTTTGGATAATTATTAAGGCATATCAAACTTATAAATAAATGGAATGTTTTTTACACTGTTTCTTTCTGTTTGTTTAAAAGAGAAATTGTTCGTATGTGTACACTATACTTAGAGAAACTACATTGTGATGAAAGAATTAGTTTCTATAGCAGTAATTTTACACTCTGTCAATATTTTCAAAAGTCAATAACCTCATAATATTACAAAAAAAGTTAATTTTGTTTTATAATGAAATTAAAGGAGGTTTCTATATTAAAAATAGAACAAAATATGATAAATATTGCACTCACATATAGTTATTAAATATATTAATATATGTAGCTTATTCAATAACCCTCATGGATTTCAACGAATTCGAAAGGAGATGAGTGTTGAGATTTTATAATCATAGTTTGTCGTTTTAATGTTTTCGGTAATTTAGAAAGGAAGATTATGAAGAACGAAAGGAAGATTATGAAGAACAAGAAATTTTGGTTACCCATCCTAACCTCTCTGGCCTGTTTGCTAGGGATGATTTTTGCTCCAAATTCAGTTCAAGCAAAGGAACTGAAGAACGTTATCAGTAATATTGGTATTTGGGAGGTTGATAATGGTAGATTTATAAAACCGGATGCGAATGGTGTTTATACTCTGTCTCCTGAGCATAATGATTACCCGAACTACAAGTTTATCGTAGATTATGACTTAAGTGCTTATGATGGTAAGTTGGAGGATGGTGACACCTTTACATTCACCGTTCCAGGTCCTTTGTCAGTTAAAGAAGAAACTTTTGATCTAAAGGACAAGGAAACAGACCTTGTTATCGGAGAAGCAAAAATTGTGTCAAATGGTGATAATAATGGTGGAAAGGCTACAATTACCCTAAAAAATTTAAAAACTTACCTAGAGAAGAAGAAGGGAATCTACGTTCAGAATGTTAGAGGAAGCTTCTATCTTGGATTTAGTTCTAAGAATGAACTAAGTGTGCAAACACTACGCTTTGAAAAGACAGAAACAATAAATGAAATTACTTATCAAATCAGGGTTGGTCGAAGAGGTGAGGTTGATTATTCTGAAGGGATTGGCAAAGCTAACTTTAGTAAATATCATGGATTAATTAGTAAGGAAGCCTGGACCTCAAAAGCTTTAAATAAGAGTGGTCAATATCTTCATACGTGGTATGTTAGGGTCAATCCAAAGCAAGCATCATATGATAAAATTGAGATTCATGATTGGGTCGATCCTAATTCGTCACCAATGCAAATGATTCCGGAATCTCTCAGTGTTATAGCAGGTTGGTATAACAAAGTATACTACATGAAAGACGAGGTAGTTTTAGAAGCTGGTAAAGATTACGAAATTAAGTGGAATGATTCTTATACGGAATTCACCATTACCATTAACAACGCTTCTTCTATCGTAGCTAAAAATGGAAAACCAGCAGCTTTTCGAATTGGTTATAAAACGAGCGCTCCAGGAGATGGTACAAAAGTACTGAATAATGTCGAAGTAAAAGCCAATGATAAAAAACTGGAGTATCAAGATTATAGTAATAAGACGGTACTTCAGCAGATTGGTAATTCTGTTGTGGCCTCAGGAGGAACTATACAATTAGAGACAGCTTACCGTATCATTCTTTACAAGGTCGAAGAGCTGACTCATGACCGTCTAAAAGGGGCAAAATTCAAGATTACTCCTCCGGCAGGAGCTACTGCTAAAGAGGAAATTGTAATGACAAATGATGACGGAATTGCTGAATCATCTATTTACTCAGAAAGTGATATCAAGAAAGGGAACTTTACGGTAACCGAGATTGAGGCTCCTGAGGGATATGAGTTGAATCCTACTCCATTTGAGATGACTGTTGGACAAGACGGAGCTATCAAAACAGTTACAAATAAACGTAGCAAAGCTAAAGCTAAGATTAAAGCTAATAAAAAACTCACAGGACGTGAGTTGAAGGCTGAAGAGTTTGAATTCACTTTAACAGACCAAGATGGTAAGGTGAAAGAAACTGTGAAGAATGACAAAGACGGAAACATTGCTTTCTCAGAATTGGAATTCGACAAAACAGGGACTTATACCTTTAAAATTGCTGAAAAAGCTGGCAGTGATACAAGCATCAAGTACGACACTAAAACTGTCACTGCTACTGTTACTGTAGTAGATAGGGGCAAAGGTGCACTTGAAGCAACTGTTTCTTACGATGATGAAAAAGCTTTCGAAAACACATACACTCCAGCGAAAACTGAAGTTCCTGTGAAGAAAGTATGGAAGGACGAGAACAACCAAGATGGTAAACGTCCAGCTTCTGTCACAGTTAAATTGCTTGCGGATGGTCAAGATACTGATAAAACACTTGAATTGACTGAAGCAAATGGTTGGGCTGGAAGCTTCAAAGATCTTGATGCTGATAAAGGCGGCACACCTATTAAGTACACAGTAGTAGAAGTAACTGTTGCTGGTTACACTTCAGAAGTTACTGGTGACGCTGCATCAGGATTCACCATCACAAATAGCTATTCTCCAGAAACAGTTGATGTAAAAGCAACTAAGAACTGGGATGACGCAAACAACCAAGATGGTAAACGTCCAACTAAGATTACAATCAATCTTTTAGCAAATGGTCAGAAAGTTGATTCGAAAGAAGTTCAAGCAGCCGCAGACGGAACTTGGACTGTCGAATTCACGAAATTAGCAAAATATAAAGCTGGTAAAGAAATCAAATACACTGTAACAGAGGAAGCCGTAGCAGAATACGAAGCGACTATTACAGACTTTACCATTACAAACAAATATGCTCCTAAAGCAATCGACTACAAGGTAACAAAAGTATGGAACGACGCGAACAACCAAGATGGCAAACGTCCTGAGTCCGTAACAGTTCAACTTTATAAAAAAGTAGGAAATACAGATCCAGTAGCTGTTGAAGGTAAGAAATTGACCTTAACAGCTAAGGAGAAGACTGATGATAACACTTGGTAGCATCATTCACAAATCTTCCACAATACGAAGCTGGTAAAGAAATCACTTACTCTATCGATGAAGTAGATGTACCAGCTGGCTATAAAGCCTCTGTAACTGGTCAAGTAGTGACTAACACTCACAATCCAGATACAGTTATCCTTTCAGGAACTAAGGTGTGGAAAGATAACAACAACCAAGACGGAAAACGTACAAGATCTGTGAAAGTTCAAATTCTTAAAAACGATAAAGAAGTCGTTCAAGAAATTGAAGTATCAGAAGCAACTGGTTGGAAGTTCGAATCTAAGAAACTGCCTAAGTATGAAAATGGTAAAGAAATCAAGTATACTGTCAAAGAAACTGCTATGACAGAATACAAAGCAACCATCACTACAGACAAGGATGGCAAGTACACCATTACCAACGAACATACTCCAGAAAAAACAGCTGTAAAAGGTCATAAGATCTGGAAAGATGAAGATAACAAAGACGGCATCCGTCCAGCATCTATCACCGTAAAACTTCTTGTAGATGGTAAGGAAACTGGCCAAGAAGCTACAGCCACAGCGGAAACAGGCTGGAAGTATGAATTTACTAATCTGGATCGTTACCAAAATGGTAAGCCAATCGAGTACACAGTCAAAGAAGTTGGTGTTCCTACAGGTTACACAGCTACTGAAACTGGAATGAATGTGACCAACACCCATACACCAGAGAAAACTTCTGTAAAAGGTAAGAAGATCTGGAAAGGTGATGAAAATCATAAAGATGCTCGTCCAGCATCTATTACAGTTAAACTATTTGCCAATGGTAAAGATACTGGTAAAACTGCAATAGCTTCAGAAGCAAGTGGTTGGACTTATGAGTTTACAGACCTTGATCGCAATCAAGATGGTAAAGAAATTACCTATACCATTGATGAGACAGAACTTCCTAAAGGGTATACAAAAGCGGTGGATGGTTACACGATTATAAATACTTACACCCCAGAGAAACCAGGTCCAAAACCTAAACTTCCTAACACTGGTGAAAAAGCATCTAACGCAGCAGTAGTTGCAGGACTCGCTTTGATGGCAGTGACTGGTGGATTGTACTTTGTAAGCCGTAAAAATAAATAATCTAGCGTGAGAAAGATAGTTTCCATTTATTTTCTTAGGTTTAACCTGTGACAAAAAGACCAGAGGCTTCCTCTGGTCTTTTTAAGTATAGGAGTAAAAGAAAAACCCAGTAATTAAATACAGGGTTGGTAATCATTTTACCATCATCAATTCGACAATCATAGCTATGTAGATGATTAATGTAAGGAGAAAACCAGCTCTCCAGAAGAATTTGATGAATTTAGGGTAATAAAAACTTCGTTTTTTGACAAGGAAAAAGACTACAAGGAGGATTGCTAGGAGTGAAAGTGCGACTCCAAGTCGCGGTAGAAAGTTGTGGATAAAGGCTTTAGCAGTAATCAGATAGTACTCAAATACCAAAAGTGGAAAAGCTAGATCCGCGAAATTAAATCCTATTTTCCTAAGTCCGAAAAGCTTGGTGACAATAAAGCAAACCACCAAGGTTAATATCAATAATAAAATAGATGCTATTTTCATTAAAATCATACCCATATTGTATCATAAAAAACCGCTAAAGGAAATGAGAAACAAGGGAATTTGTAGGAAAGTCAGGCTTTTGAGATTGTGGTTGTTTTTTGTTATAATGAAAGTTATGAAATCTTATAATACCTTGAATGATTATTATCGAAAACTTTTTGGAGAAAAGACTTTCAAAGTTCCTATTGATGCGGGATTTGACTGTCCCAATCGGGATGGAACTGTAGCTCATGGTGGTTGTACTTTTTGTACGGTTTCTGGTTCTGGAGATGCTATTGTAGCACCAGATGCCCCTATCCGCGAGCAATTTTATAAGGAAATCGACTTTATGCACCGCAAGTGGCCAGATGTTAAAAAGTATCTGGTTTATTTTCAAAACTTTACCAATACCCATGAAAAGGTGGAAGTGATTCGGGAACGGTATGAGCAGGCTATCAACGAACCGGGTGTAGTGGGAATCAATATCGGCACACGCCCAGACTGTTTGCCAGACGAAACCATACTTTACCTAGCTGAGCTAGCAGAACGCATGCATGTGACGGTAGAATTGGGCTTGCAGACTACTTTTGAAGCAACCTCTGACCTGATTAACCGTGCCCATTCTTATGAATTATATGTTGAAACAGTAAAACGCTTGAGGAAATATCCCAAGATTGAGATTGTTTCTCATTTGATCAATGGCTTGCCCGGTGAGACTCATGAGATGATGATTGAAAATGTCCGTCGCTGTGTTATGGATAATGATATTCAAGGAATTAAACTGCACTTGCTTCACCTCATGACCAATACACGGATGCAGCGAGATTACCACGAAGGACGTTTGCAACTGATGAGTCAGGACGAGTATGTCAAGGTCATTTGTGACCAGTTGGAAATCATTCCCAAGCATATCGTCATCCATCGAATTACAGGAGATGCACCGAGAGATATGCTGATTGGTCCCATGTGGAGCCTTAATAAATGGGAAGTGCTAAATGCTATTGAAACTGAGATGCGCCGTCGTGGAAGTGTGCAAGGATGCAAGGCTGTAAAACAGGAGTTTGAAAATGAAAAGACCACTTGAGATGGCGCATGATTTTTTGGCGGAAGTTGTGAAAAAAGGGGATATCGTAGTGGATGCGACCATGGGCAATGGCCATGATACCCTTTTTTTAGCCAAGCTAGCCAAGCAAGTCTATGCCTTTGATATCCAGGAGCAGGCTTTGGAGAAGACGCAAGAGCGTTTGGATCAGGCTGGAATGACAAATGCCCAGTTAATCTTGAAAGGTCATGAGACACTAGACCAGTTTGTGACAGAAGCTAAGGCAGGGATTTTTAATCTGGGTTATCTGCCTTCTGCTGACAAATCCGTCATCACTCAACCTCAGACTACTATCGAAGCATTAGAAAAGCTATGTCACTTGCTTGTCAAAGGAGGACGGATTGCCATTATGATCTACTATGGTCATGAAGGAGGAGATACTGAGAGGGATGCTGTATTGGAGTTTGTTAGCCAGTTGAACCAACAAGAGTATACAGCTGCCATTTATCGGACTCTCAACCAAGTTAATAATCCACCGTTTTTAGTTATGATTGAAAAATTAGAAGGGTACAGACATGGATAAACAATACCTTCGTGAGAAGCTTGAGGCAATGCGCCAAAATTTTGTCGAGTCAACGCATCACGAGCGAGCAGTCGGGGTGCTCGACGAAGCACATATGAGCAAAAAGATGCTTAAAATCAAGAAAAAATTAGTGGCTCTTGAAATGGAACGATGCCAGAAAAAAATTGAGCACAAAGACTGTTCTAAGATTGATCAGAAAATTCAAGAACAAAAGGAGATTTTTGAATCTTGTTGTAAAAAAGATTAAGGAGGAATTGTGTGGAATTACTCATTTACTTGATTCTATTTTTATTTGTCTTAATCATTTCAACTACGACCAATAAACTTCTCCCTTTTTTGCCCCTTCCTCTTGTACAAATTCTTTTGGGGATTGGGATTGGATTATTTGTTCCCGATGCGGACTTTCATCTCAATACAGAGCTATTTCTAGCCATGGTTATTGGTCCTTTACTTTTCCGGGAGGCGGAAGAAGCGGATATTACGTCCATTTTGAAGCACTGGCGGATTGTTGTCTTTCTGATTTTTCCTGTGATTTTTATCTCGACCTTAAGCTTAGGGGGCATGGCTCACTTCCTTTGGATGACTCTTCCTTTAGCTGCCTGTTTAGCAGTTGGAGCAGCACTTGGGCCAACAGATTTGGTTGCCTTCGCATCTCTTTCTGAACGTTTTCGTTTTCCCAAACGGGTTTCCAATATCCTAAAAGGGGAAGGACTCTTAAATGACGCTTCTGGTTTGGTTGCCTTTCAGATGGCTCTTGCTGCTTGGACAACAGGAACGTTTTCTCTCAGCCAAGCTGGAACTTCCCTAGCACTTTCTATCCTTGGTGGTTTTGTAGTCGGTTTTGTGACGGCTATGGTCAATCGTTTCTTGCATAGCTTTTTGCTGAGTGTACGAGCGATAGATATAGCCAGTGAACTATTGCTAGAGCTAAGTTTGCCACTCATGACCTTTTTCATTGCAGAAGAGTTTCATGTTTCAGGGATTATCGCAGTAGTGGTTGCAGGTATTTTGAAGGCCAGTCGCTTTAAGAAAATTACGCTCCTTGAGGCTCAGGTAGACACCGTGACGGAGACCGTCTGGCACACCGTGACCTTTATGCTAAATGGATCAGTCTTTGTTCTCTTGGGAATGGAATTAGAGTTGATAGCAGAGCCGATTTTGTCTAATTCTCTCTACAATCCCCTTCTTTTACTGATTTCAGTTGTCGTTCTGACATTCTTGCTTTTTGCGATCCGCTTTGTCATGATTGCTGGTTTTTACTTTGTGAGGACGCGTCGACTTAAGAAACAAATTCATAAGTACATGAAAGATATGCTTCTTTTGACCTTCTCTGGTGTCAAAGGAACAGTATCTATCGCGACCATTCTCCTCATACCAAGTCATTTGGAGCAGGAATATCCTTTGTTGCTCTTCCTAGTAGCAGGTGTTACACTGTTGAGCTTTTTAACGGGTTTACTGGTCCTCCCTCACTTATCTGAGGAACAAGAGGAAAGCAAGGACCATTTGATGCATATTGCGATTTTGAATGATGTAGCTGCAGAATTAGAAAAAGAGCTGGACCATCACAAGAACAAACTCCCTCTTTATGCAGCTATTGATAATTACCATGGTCGGATTGAAAACCTCATCCTTAGTCTGGAAAATAAGAGAGTCCAAGAGGACTGGGAGTCCCTCAAGCTTCTTATCTTGAGTATTGAGAGTGACGGTTTGGAGCAAGCCTACGAAGAAAATAGAATCAGTGAGTGTGGCTATCGAGTTTACCAACGTTACCTAAAAAACATGGAGCAGGGTATCAATCGGAATTTCGCTTCTAGAGTGACTTATTACTTCCTAGTTTCCTTACGGATACTGCGCTTTCTACTCCATGAAATGTTCACCTTTGGCAAAACTTTCCGTAGTTGGATGAATGAAGAATCTCGTAAACTACTAGCAGTTGACTATGATCAGATTTCAGAGTTGTATTTGGAAAATACAGAGCTGATTATCGAGAGTTTGGAAAACCTAAAAGGGGTTTACAAGAGTTCTCTGATTAGCTTTATGCAAGAGTCTCGTCTACGCGAGACGGCCATTATCGGAAGTGGTGCCTTTGTTGAGCGGGTTATCAATCGCATCAAGCCAAACAATATCGATGAAATGCTACGAGGCTACTATCTCGAACGTAAGGCAATTTTTGAATACGAAGAAGCTAAACTGATAACAGCCAAGTATGCCAAAAAACTACGACAAAATGTGAATAATTTAGAGAATTATTCTCTGAAAGAAGCCGCAAATACTTTACCTTATGATATGCTAGATTTAATCAGAAGAACTTAGACGATGAAGAAAATGACGGAGGATGGAACATGAAAAAGTGGTGGAAAGAGCTGATGGACAGGCCCTTATTGAAAGCTTTTTTGCATTATTATCAAGCATCTGATAGTGAGTTGACCAGTGTTGCGGTTGCCTACTATTGGTTGATTTCAATCTTTCCTCTGCTAATGATAATGGTCAATATTTTGCCTTATTTTCAGATTCCGGTCTCAAATTTCTTACTTACGATTAAGGAATTTTTACCTGATACGGTGTATGATGTGGTCGCCAAGATTGTCCGAGAAGTTCTGACTCAACCTTCGACTGGTTTGCTGAGTTTTGCCGTTTTATCTGCACTCTGGACCTTTTCGAAATCAATGGATTTCCTCCAAAAAGCTTTTAACAAAGCCTATGGAGTGACCAAGAGTCGAGGAATTATCTCCCATCAATTGATGAGTTTACTTGTTAGTTTCGGCTTGCAGATTCTTTTTGCCTTGGCCTTGTTTTTGAGTATGTTTGGTCGTATGTTGCTCAATCTCCTTAAAACTTACTGGCAATCAGATAGTCCGCTATTTTCCTACCTGCAAGATTTTACAGGCCCTCTGGTCTATGCTTGATCTTTGCCATTCTGGTTATGATTTATTACTTCCTTCCAAAAGTAAAAGCACCGCGAATCCGCTATGTTTTACCAGGAAGTGTCTTTGTCTTGCTAACTCTTATCTTTTTATTGAATATCTTTTCTGTCTACGTCAATAGTTATGTTAATCACCTAGTTGACGTTCGATTTTTCAGTTCCATTATCGTGGTAGTCATGATGTTCTGGTTTATTCTCATTGCAAAGATTTTGATTATCGGAGCAGTTATCAATGCCAGTGTTCAGAGCTTGAAAGATCCAAAGTTTAGTATGGAATGATTAGAAAAATCCCTATTAGGTTTCCTAATAGGGATTTTCTTAATAGATAAACATGGCATCTCCAAAACTGAAGAATCGGTAGTGTTCTTGGATAGCATGGTGATAAGCATCTAAGACTAAGTCACGACCGGCAAAGGCAGAGACCAACATGACGAGAGTTGATTTTGGCAGATGGAAGTTGGTTGAAAAAGCATCCACAACCTTCCAGTCGTAGCCTGGTTTGATAAAGATATTGGTCCAACCAGAATCTGCTTGGATTTGCCCATTAAACTTGGAACCGATGGTTTCCAGTGTGCGGATAGAAGTGGTTCCTACAGCGATGACGCGTCCACCATTTTCCTTAACAGAGCGAAGAGTGGCTGCTGCTTCCTCAGAAAGTTGGTAGAATTCTGAGTGCATTTCATGTTCGTCCAGATTGTCAACAGAGACAGGTCTAAAGGTTCCGAGTCCGACGTGAAGAGTGAGATAAACCAGATGAACACCCTTGGCTTGGATTTCTGCTAGCAGTTCTTTAGTAAAGTGGAGACCAGCAGTCGGTGCAGCAGCAGAACCACTTTCTTTAGCGTAGACCGTTTGATAGCGTTCACGGTCATCCAATTTTTCATGGATATAAGGTGGTAGTGGCATTTCACCCAGGCTTTCCAAAACTTCTAGGAAAATTCCTTGGTATTCAAAGCGGACAATGCGGCCCCCGTGGGTCAGTTCTTCTGTAACGATAGCACTGAGACGACCATCGCCAAACTTGACACGAGTGCCAACCTTGAGGCGTTTGGCAGGTTTAGCCAGAACTTCCCACTCATCACCAGCAGTATTTTTAAGAAGGAGAAACTCCACGTGGCCACCTGTTTCTTCCTTTTGACCATAGAGGCGGGCTGGGAGAACACGGGTGTCGTTCATGACAAGGGCATCACCCGGTTCCAACATATCAATAATAGAGTGGAAGTGTTTATCCTGAAATTCTCCCGTCTCACGATTGACGATGAGGAGTTTAGAGGCATCACGTTTTTCCAGGGGAGTTTGGGCAATCAATTCCTCAGGTAAGTGGAAATCAAAATCAGCTGTATTCATATATCTGTTCATTCTTTCTAAGTTCTAATCCTATCCATTATAACATGTTTCAAGTTTGGACGCTCTTTTTTTGGAAATTAAATCGTTTTCACTTGACAAAAATTGGTCTATACCATATAATGAATATAGAAATATGGAGGATATAAAATGAAAGTTATAAAAGTTGAGAATCAAGTCGAAGGTGGAAAAGTAGCTTTTGAGATTTTGAGAGAAAAATTGGCCAATGGTGCTCAAACATTAGGACTTGCAACAGGAAGTAGCCCGCTTGAATTTTACAAGGAAATCGTTGAGAGTGACCTTGATTTTTCAAATCTAACCAGTGTGAACCTCGATGAGTATGTAGGGCTTGATGGGGACAATCCACAGTCTTACCGTTACTTCATGCAAGAAAACTTGTTTAACCAAAAACCATTTAAAGAAAGCTTCTTGCCACGTGGTGTTAAGGATAATGCTGAAGAAGAAGTAGAACGCTACAATCAAATTTTGGCTGACCATCCTGTTGATTTGCAAATCTTGGGAATTGGTCGCAATGGACATATCGGCTTTAATGAGCCTGGTACTCCATTTGACAGTCAAACACATCTAGTAGAACTTGACCAGTCCACTATCGAAGCCAATGCTCGCTTCTTTGACAAGATTGAAGACGTTCCAACTCAAGCCATTTCAATGGGAATTAAAAACATCTTGGATGCCAAGTCAATTATTCTCTTTGCCTACGGTGAGTCGAAAGCAGAAGCCATTGCCGGAACAGTATCAGGCCCAGTGACTGAGAATCTCCCAGCAAGTAGCCTACAAAACCACCCTGATGTGACTATTATCGCTGATGCAGAAGCGCTCAGCTTACTTGAAAAATAAAAATTACAAGAACCGCTTGCTCTTTGGAGTGAGTGGTTTTTTCTAGCTTTCATGAGTCAATAGAAAGAAGTGGTATAATAGATTGGTAGAACAACTATATCTAGTTAGGTTCAATTTTTACTATTTTATGATATACAAGGAGAGAATGAAAGTATGCTATTAGAAAATAATCTGATAAAAGACAATACACGAGCTGAAAACAAAAGCTTTCTCTATTATTTACACGAGGAAAAAGTATTTGATTCGCAGTCGCTGGCTGATTTATGTCGCTACGTAGAAAAGCTCGAGTCTATTAGTATAGATCAGATGAGAGATTTGCATTTTATTGAAAATCAAATTCTTCGTCATCTGGTATATCATTTTGACAGCAATGACTTGAGTAAGATTTCGAATCTTCCTGATCAATATTGGAAATATATTGAACCTTTTGAACAAGCCGTAACAAAGTTGTATGATTTGATGTAAAAATTGGTGGATTTGATAAAGTATAGGCAAGAAAGTAATTATTGAATCGGAAAATCGGAATAAATGTAGGTTTTCCCTTGACAATTATTCATTTTGCGTGTAAAATGGAATAGATCTTGAACTTGAAGGGAGTGAAAAAAATGTCTAAAACAGTAGTACGTAAGAATGAATCTCTTGACGATGCACTTCGTCGTTTCAAACGTGCGGTTACTAAAGCTGGTACTCTTCAAGAAACACGCAAACGTGAATTCTATGAAAAACCTTCTGTAAAACGTAAACGTAAATCAGAAGCAGCTCGTAAACGTAAAAAATTCTAATTTGAAATGAAAGGCTAGACTTGTCTAGTCTTTTTTTACATAGTGTTTAGAGGAATAAATTGTTATGAGAGAGTATATAAAAGAATATCAAAAGATGACGTGAAAATCACTTGGAAGATTGGGGTTATTGTGCTGATCCGATCGATTGGAAGGAATTTGAAGAGTCAAACCAAAGAATTTTTGAAAAGTATTTGACAGATTCAAAAGTATCGTCTGACAAGGTTTTAAGGGTAAAATTATACAGTAGCTTATTGCTAGATGATATTAAATATTTTGCCTATTATGCTGCGTTTTTAGATGGGGATTATAAGCAGTTAAACAACGCTCTATGGCAAACAGGAAGAACCGAGTTGCTGAGAGGCGGTTTGTTGGCAAGTGGAACCATCTACACAGATGGGATTTTGAATGGCTTGTTTACCTCTTTTGCTTGTAACGATTTTTCAGTCATTCCATTTTTCGTCCCCAAAGATTTACCCTTGTTGAGAGGAACCTATTATCCAGAAAATGTGATTAATCTTTTATACGCTCTTTATTATCAAGATGAAGAAAGATTATCCGAGTCCCTCTTGCGTGCACAACAGTTTTTAGAGAAGAAAAAACGAACTGGTATGGAAGAATTTTCTGTTCGGTATTTTATCAGTTTGGCAAGAAAAGATGCAGTTGCATTAAGTGAGTCCTTACAAAGTTTATGCCAAGCTTATCAGAGACGAGGCTTCCCCTATGAAAAGATTGATAAGTGCTTTGCGGATGAGATCCATGGTCTATATCGTTTGGTACGATTTTTTGACCATTCCTTGTTCGAAGAAGTCAGTATGCCATCTCATAAAACTGTTTTGAAGGAGTTTGAAGAATGGCAAGTCCGAAATCAGTTTCCAAAAGGTCAACAGTTCTATATCTATCCTCAAGATATGGCTGATGCAAACAGAATGTTAACAAAAGGTCTTCCAAGGATTTACTTAGAAAAATCTGGAAGGGACTTGGTGATAGATGTTGACCAATTTGCAGTAGATTTGTCTCGATTAATTTGAAGGAGTACGAAAAGACTTCCTAGTCAAATCTTTTCCCAAGCTACATCAAATAAATACTGTAAATCCTGCAAAAAAAGGAAACTTCCACCTACAATCTGATATAATAGTAGGGAGAACTCGATTGAAGGAGGAAATTATGTCGGTTTTAGTAAGAGATGTCATTGAAAAACTCAGACTAGATATTGTCTATGGTGAAGGCGAATTACTTGAAAAAGAAATCAATACTGCAGACATTATGAGACCTGGTCTTGAAATGACGGGCTATTTTGATTACTATACACCAGAACGGATTCAGCTTTTAGGGATGAAGGAGTGGTCCTATTTAGTTGCCATGCCTGCCCAGAACCGTTATCAAGTTTTGAAGAAAATGTTTCTACCTGAAACACCTGCGGTTATCGTGGCTCGTGGTCTGGTGGTACCAGAGGAAATGTTGAGGGCTGCTAGAGAATGCAAGATTGCGATTTTAACCAGTCGAACAGCAACCAGTCGTTTATCTGGAGAACTTTCTAGCTACCTTGATTCCCGTTTGGCTAAACGTACCAGTGTGCACGGTGTCTTGATGGATATCTATGGCATGGGTGTCTTGATCCAAGGGGATAGTGGTATCGGTAAGAGCGAGACAGGTCTTGAACTTGTGAAGCGTGGACACCGTCTAGTAGCAGACGATCGTGTAGATATTTATTCTAAGGATGAGATGACTCTTTGGGGCGAACCTGCTGAAATCTTGAAACATTTACTTGAGATTCGTGGAGTTGGGATTATCGATATCATGAGTCTCTATGGTGCAAGTGCTGTAAAAGATTCTTCACAAGTTCAGCTAGCAGTTTATTTGGAAAATTACGATACGCATAAGACCTTTGACCGTCTAGGAAACAATGCTGAAGAACTCGAAGTTTCTGGTGTAACGATTCCGCGTATCCGCATCCCAGTAAAAACAGGACGCAATATCTCCGTTGTCATTGAGGCGGCTGCCATGAACTACCGTGCTAAAGAAATGGGCTTTGATGCGACACGTTTATTTGAAGAACGCTTGACAAATCTAATCGCTCAAAATGAGGTGAAACATGATTAATCCAGTCGCATTTGAAATTGGTCCCTTTGCTATTCGTTGGTATGCTTTGTGTATTGTAGCTGGTTTGGTTCTGGCAGTCTATCTTGCTATGAAAGAAGCTCCTAAAAAGAAAATCCTGTCAGATGATATTTTAGATTTTATCCTGATTGCTTTTCCGGTAGCTATTTTAGGTGCTAGACTATACTACGTACTCTTTCGTTTAGATTATTATCTGCAAAATCCAGGTGAAATCATTGCCATCTGGAATGGTGGTTTGGCCATTTACGGAGGCTTGATAGCGGGCGCTATTGTTCTTTATATCTTTGCAGATAGAAAGTTGATTAATACTTGGGATTTCTTAGACATTGCAGCACCGAGCGTCATGGTTGCCCAGAGTTTAGGGCGCTGGGGGAACTTCTTTAACCAAGAAGCTTATGGTGCAGCGGTAGATAGTCTGGATTATTTGCCAGGCTTTATCCGTGACCAGATGTACATTGAGGGTAGCTACCGTCAGCCGACCTTCTTATATGAGTCGGTTTGGAATCTGATTGGATTTGCTTTGATTTTGATTTTTAGACGAAAATTAAAGGGAATCAGACGTGGTCAGATCACTGCTTTCTACTTGATTTGGTACGGTTTTGGTCGTATGATCATCGAAGGAATGCGGACAGATAGTCTCATGTTCTTTGGTCTGCGAGTTTCCCAATGGTTATCAGTTGTCCTTATCGGACTCGGTATTTTTATCATACTTTATCAAAATCGAAAGAAAGCCCCTTTCTATCATACAGAGGAGGAAAAATAAATGTTAGAAGTTGCATATATACTTGTTGCGATTGCTTTGATTGTCTGTTTAGTTTATTTGACAATCACGATTCAAAAAGCAGGTCGAATGATTGATGAGACGGAGAAAACCATCAAAACCTTGTCTTCAGATGTAGATGTTACCTTACATCATACCAATGAATTGTTGGTAAAAGTTAATGTCTTGGTTGACGATATCAATATCAAAGTTGCGACGATTGATCCACTCTTTACGGCGGTGGCTGACTTATCTGAGTCAGTATCTGACCTCAACCAACATGCACGTGTTTTAGGCAAAAAAGCTTCATCTGCTGGTTCAAAGACCATTAAAACAGGTGCAGGCTTGTCAGCTCTTCGTGTTGCAAGTAAATTTTTCAAAAAATAAAAAAGGAGAAATCTCATGGGAAAACTATCCTCTATCCTTTTAGGAACTGTATCAGGTGCAGCTTTGGCCTTGTTCTTAACCAGTGACAAGGGCAAGCAAGTTTGCAGTCAAGCTCAAGATTTTCTAGATGATTTGAGAGAAGATCCAGAATATGCCAAAGAGCAAGTCTGTGAGAAATTGACAGAAGTGAAAGAACAAGCAACGGACTTTGTGCTGAGAACAAAGGAACAAGTAGAATCTGGTGAAATTACTTTTGAAAGTGTCCTTGATCAAGCCAAAACATGTGCACGACAAGCGACGGAAGTATCAAAAGAAACCTTTAACAATCTCAAGGAGCAATGGCAAGAACAGTCAGCAACTCCCGATGTTGCTGAAGACCAAGAAGAAATCATCATTGATATTACTGAAGTATAAGGTATCACCATCTCTGGTTCTGGAGATGGTGATTTTTATCTGGAAAGCAGTCTTTGTGGTATAATAAATACTATGCAGAAAAAACCAACGTCAGCCTATGTGCATATCCCCTTTTGCACACAGATTTGTTATTATTGTGACTTTTCAAAGGTGTTTATTAAGAATCAACCAGTAGATAGTTATTTGGAGCATCTGCTAGAAGAGTTTCGTTCTTATGATATCCAAAAGTTGCGAACTCTCTATATTGGAGGTGGGACACCAACAGCTTTGTCAGCTCCGCAACTAGAAGTGCTCTTGAATGGCTTGACCAAAAACTTGGACTTGTCAGTCTTAGAAGAGTTGACCATTGAGGCCAATCCAGGAGATCTAGACGTGGATAAGATTGCGGTTTTGAAACAGTCGCCAGTCAATCGTGTTTCACTCGGTGTGCAGACCTTTGATGACAAAATGCTGAAAAAGATTGGGCGCAGTCATTTGGAGAAGGATATTTATGAAAATATCGACCGTCTTAAATTGGCTGGTTTTGACAATATCTCCATCGACTTGATCTACGCTCTTCCCGGTCAGACCATGGATCAGGTCAAGGAAAATGTGGCTAAGGCCATTTCGCTTGATATTCCTCATATGAGCCTTTATAGCTTGATTTTGGAGAATCATACGGTCTTTATGAACCGTATGCGTCGTGGGAAACTGCCCCTGCCCAAGGAGGAACTGGAAGCGGAGATGTTTGAGTACATCATCGCAGAGCTTGAGCGAGCTGGTTTTGAGCATTATGAGATTTCGAATTTCTCTAAGCCTGGATTTGAAAGTCGCCACAATCTCATGTACTGGGATAATGCCGAGTATTATGGTATCGGTGCGGGTGCTTCAGGTTATGTCAATGGGGTACGTTATAAAAACCACGGTCCTATCCGCCACTATCTCAATGCGGTAGAGGCAGGAAATGCTCGGATTACAGAAGAACACCTGAGTCAAAGGGAGCAGATGGAAGAAGAAATGTTCCTAGGCCTCCGCAAGAAATCTGGGGTTTCCATGGCGCGATTTGAGGAAAAATTCGAACGGTCTTTTGATGGACTTTATGGCGAAATCATCAGAGACTTGGTTCAACAAGGTCTTATGCAGATCGATGGTGATCGTGTCCGAATGACAAAGAGAGGTCTCTTTTTAGGAGACACTGTAGCAGAACGATTTATTTTGGAGTAGAACAATGGGCTTAACTTATCAAATGAAAATGAAAATTCCTTTTGATATGGCGGACATGAACGGTCATATCAAACTTCCAGATGTGATTTTGCTGTCCCTGCAAGTATCAGGTATGCAGTCGATTGAACTGGGAGTTAGCGACAAGGACGTATTGGAGCGTTACAATCTGGTCTGGATTATTACAGACTATGCGATTGATGTGGTTCGCTTGCCTCGCTTTGCTGAAGAGATTACGATTGAAACAGAAGCGTTGACTTACAATCGTCTTTTTTGCTACCGGCGTTTCACTATCTATGATGAAGCAGGTCAAGAAATCATTCGCATGGTAGCAACCTTTGTTCTCATGGACAGAGATAGTCGGAAAGTCCATGCTGTAGAACCGGAGATTGTTGCGCCTTACCAGTCTGAGTTTGATAAAAAACTCATCCGTGGGCCAAAGTATGTAAATCTAGAAGATCCAATCAGTAAAGACTACCATGTTCGTTTTTACGATTTGGATATGAATGGTCATGTCAATAATAGTAAATACCTAGACTGGATTTTTGAGGTCATGGGTGCCGATTTTCTAACCAAGTACATTCCAAAGAAAATCAATCTCAAGTATGTCAAAGAAGTGCGGCCAGGTGGCATGATTGCTTCAGCGTATGAACTCAAGGGACTAGAAAGCAAGCATGAGATTATCAGTGATAGCGAGATCAATGCCCAAGCTATGATTACTTGGCAAGAAATAAAAAAGGACTAAAGAGAGATGACATATAAAGGTTATTTAATTGATTTAGACGGGACCATTTACAAAGGGAAAGACCGGATTCCGGCGGGTGAGGCTTTTGTCCATGAGTTACAAAAAAGAGAAATTCCCTACCTCTTTGTGACCAATAATACAACTCGTACTCCTGAGAGTGTACAAGAGATGTTGGCTAAGAATTTTAATATCAACACGCCTCTATCAACTGTCTACACGGCAACTCTGGCAACCATTGACTATATGAATGACTTGGGACTGGAAAAGACAGTCTATGTCATCGGAGAAGCAGGACTCAAGGATGCCATTCAGGCGGCTGGTTATGTCGAAGACAAGGAAAATCCTGCCTATGTGGTCGTTGGACTGGACTGGCAAGTCGACTATGAAAAATTTGCGACGGCGACCCTGGCCATCCAAAAGGGTGCCCACTTTATCGGAACCAATCCTGACCTCAATATCCCGACGGAACGTGGTCTTTTGCCTGGTGCTGGTTCACTAATTACACTTCTTGAAGTAGCAACACGAGTAAAACCAGTTTATATTGGGAAACCAAATGCTATCATCATGGACAAGGCGGTTGAGCACTTAGGTTTGAAAAGAGAAGAATTGCTCATGGTTGGAGACAATTACCTGACAGATATCCGAGCAGGGATTGACAATGGCATTCCAACTCTCTTGGTGACAACAGGTTTTACCAAAGCAGAAGAAGTGGGGAACCTGCCAATCGCACCAACTCATGTAGTTTCTAGTCTTGCGGAGTGGAATTTTGATGAAAACTAAACTGACCTTTTGGGGAAGTATGCTCTTTCTTCTCTCCCTGTCTATCCTCTTAACCATTTATCTGGCTTGGATTTTCTATCCCATGGAGATTCAGTGGCTGAACTTAGCGAATCGAGTCTATCTAAAGCCAGAAACCATTCAGTACAATTTTCATATCTTGATGAATTACCTGACCAATCCCTTTAGTCAGGTCTTAGAGATGCCAGATTTTCGTTCGTCAGAGGCTGGTCTACACCACTTTGCGGTGGTGAAGAATCTCTTTCACCTAGTTCAGCTAGTTGCCCTAGTGACGCTACCAAGTTTCTATTTCTTTGTTAGAAAGATTGTGAAAAAAGGCTTTTTGCCCCTATATCGTAAAAGTATCTTGACTTTATTAGCCTTGCCTTTGATCATTGGGCTTGTAGGAGTGGTGATTGGTTTTGAGCAATTCTTTACTCTTTTCCATCAGATTCTCTTTGTGGGAGATGATACTTGGCTTTTTGATCCAGCAAAGGATCGAGTTATTCTGATTTTACCAGAGATTTTCTTCCTCCATGCCTTTGTACTTTTCTTTGCTTTGTATGAAGGAATATTAGGTTTCCTTCTTGTCGAGGCTTCAAGGAAAAAGTAGATAAAATTCTGTATTTTTAATAAAAAACGAGAGAAGTTACTCTGCTCCCTATATATTGTTAGGTTATCCTAAAGATAAACTTGTAAAACAGGTAATTTTTACAGAAAAGAGTCTATTTTCTATGAAAAAATAGGCTTTTTTTCTAAAAATACCTAGTCAAGCGCTTTATTTTTTTGTATAATAGAAATAGCAAGTATAGATTAAAGAAGAGAAAAGCATAGATTACATCTATTTTATCTACGAGTTGTATCATCATGTCGTAAGATCACCGACTGCCAT